>CAXBGT010000062.1:0-24444 GCA_963975265.1 uncultured Saprospirales bacterium | reverse complement strand
CTTGGCAGAAACAGTGATTAACGACCCTGGTACTACTCTTGGATAATTTTTAAAGAATAAGAACTTCTTCGTCTTGTGTACTTCTCCATTTGGATAAGTCACTGATGTGGAACCTTTATCTGCATTATCTGCAAACCCCCCAGATTCCTGAATATAGTCTTTAGCTGATTTGCCACTTTCAAATACAAAGTTGGTCTTACCTGAGTTAGCAATTTTGTCAATAAACGCAATCTGCCTGTCAACGGCCCCAACAACTGTAACTAAATTATTCTGTTTAGGGATTGTTATTATATCCCCTGCTTGCATGATCATATTAATTGTTGAATTTTCCTTCTTCATGGCTTCTTCAAGATCAATAATTACAAAACCTACATCATTCAAAGATCTAAAGAGCGTTGTTCCAGCCGGAAATGATTCTTCAGTCAAACCACCCGCTTCATTAATCATACTTGAAAGTGTAGTATTGTCATCTACCAAAACATATCTTCCTGGATATTTAATTTCACCATTAATATTGATCGATCTTTGCAATTCAAATTCGGCTGCAGTCCTAACAACTATTTGATCAAAAGGCATCAGTTTCAGATTACCTCCGCTTTTAATATTTAGATTTTCGTCAACAGCAGCATTTGCCACTAAGGTTCTTGTTTTATTATTGTTTAGGAATTCAATTCTGAATATATCAATATTGTTAGATGCCGCTTGCAATGTGAGTCCACCAGCCTGTAGTATCGCATCCTTCAATGTTAAAGACCCTGAATATTCGAAATTTTTAGGACTACGAACTGCTCCCTCTATTGATACATAAGTTTCATCACTGTATCTTGATCGCTCATATATTTCTAATTTGTCCCCAGGGCTCAATAAAATATTCTTATCACTAGCGGGATTTTCAGTGGCTACTCTAACTTCAATTAGAATATATTCTGGAGCAATACTACCAGGTACTTTTCTAATGATATATCCAAAATCAGTAGCCGTTGGCAAAATACCTCCAGCTAAATTTATGGCATCAGAGATTCTAATTTGAGTCTCCCCATCTAATTTAAATGAGTCAGGATTTCTGACTGAACCTGCTACTTCAAAAGAATAATTTGTCACATAATCAGACTTCCCTCTAATAATAAGCCTATCACCTTCCTGCATTAATAGGTCTGCATCAGATCCCTTATTTGATAAAGCGTTTTCAATATTTATGATTTCATACCTAGAGGTCTTTTTATCATCATTAACTCTTACAAGATACGCCAAATCTAGAATCGCATCATTTCTAAGTACAACTTTATCTAAAAGAGCAGATAGTCTCATATTCTTATCGATAGAAAACTCTCCAATGTTATCTATTGCTCCGGATACGTTGACAACATTCCTCAATCTTTCATTTATAGCGGATATTTCTATTCTATCGCCATTTCTGAGTTTAAAATCTTTTAGAGCATTGTTATCTGTCAAATCGACACTTAGTATAACAAGTTGATCATTTTCGAACCGTTTTATATTAACATTTTTCTTTAAGGCATTTGGCTTGAGTCCTCCAGCAAAATCTAATAAATCCTTCAAAGTTTCATTAGGTAGCAATTCATATTTATACGCTCTATTGACAGCCCCAGAAATTGAAACAATCTTATTTGCAATAGGAACAGCTATATAATCATTGTCCTCTAAATACAAATTTTGACTAACAATTGGATCATTTATAAACTGATATAGATCTATAGAAATTCTTTCCCCACTCGCCTTCATTAACTGTATATTTCTAACGCTACCAATATCCGTTGGTCCACCAGCTGCAGCAAGGGCATTAATTGCTGTATTAAGAGCCGATATGTTATAGCTTCCCTGATTGGTTAACTCTCCAGTTAAAAATACACTAATACTTCTTGTTCCTGAAACTGTAGCTTCAAAGTCAGAACCATTATAAAAATTGTAATTCCGTGCAAATTTTGATTTAAGTATTTTTTTAACATCCTTTAAAGATAAACCAGCTACATAAACCCTACCCATTTGCGGGTATTTCAACCAGCCATCTGATGAAACTACTTTATTGAAATTTGCTTCCGAGTTACCCCAGATTGCCACTGTAACCCTATCCCCAGGACCAAGAATATAGCTTGGTGGAGGCTTAACGTATTGTATTTTAGAATAGAAATTGATAGCCCTATTCTTAAATAAATGGTGACCGTATATTTCTAGAGCTTTATCCTCTTCTTCAATAACTAAATCTGAAGGAACTTCATTAATCACCTTCTCTACATTTCCAAGATCTTCTTCAATAATTGTATTGCTAACTACTCGCAATGTATCTAAAGCTCCACTATTTTTACCCGCAGCTAACTTTTCGGCTTTTATTTCTTTTACTATTTCATCTGCAGCAGCTTGAAGTTCTATTAATTGACTAGGGTTATTGAGATCAATATTTTCAGGATCATATCCACGTTCAATTAATCGCTTTGTCACCTCTTCTTCACTAACTCCTTGTTTTTCCAATTCTTTTCTAACTGCATCCTCATCAACTTGCTGGGCATTAGTGCCAAAACAAACTATGCAACTAAAAATTATTATAAATAAGTATCTTATTTTCATCTACTTAGATTCTATTTCGTATTTATCTTCAAAAAACAGTCCAAAGATATGATAAAGTGGCATAATTGACCTCCCTACACATCATAATTCAAACTAGGTGCTAGCCATCGCTCCATATCTGCGACACTCATGCCTTTCCTCTTCGCATAATCTTCTACCTGATCTTTTCCTATTTGTCCAAGACCAAAATACTTACTTTCTGGATGACTAAAATACCAACCACTGACACTTGCCGCTGGATACATGGCCATACTTTCTGTTAGCTTGATTCCAATCTGCTCTTCTACTGAGAGGAGCTCCCAAAGTGTTTCTTTTTCTGTATGCTCAGGACAAGCAGGATAACCTGGTGCTGGACGAATTCCTTGGTAATTTTCGGAAATAAGCTCATCATTTACAAGCGACTCTTCTTTAGAATATGCCCAATAATCTGTTCTTACTAATTTATGAATATATTCAGCTGCAGCTTCTGCAAACCTATCAGCTAATGCTTTCAATAGTATTGCAGAGTAATCATCATGATCCGCTTCAAATCGTTTTACATGTTTTTCGATTCCGATACCTGCGGTCACTGCAAATGTACCAATATAGTCCTCTAGCCCTGTTTCTTTTGGTGCAATAAAATCTGTTAAGCAGATTGACGGAATCCCAGCAGATTTTTTCACTTGCTGTCTTAGGTTACGCAATGTCAAATCTCCACCACTAAAATCGACAATAATATCATCGCCGACAGCTTCAGCTCTGAATAATCCAAAAACAGCCCTAGCTTCAATCCACTTTTCTGCAATGATTGTATCTAACATTTTATTGGCATCATCATAGAGCTTTCTAGCCTCTACCCCAACATACTCATCCTTAAATATGGCCGGATATTTCCCTTTTAGTTGCCACGATGCAAAAAATGGTGTCCAATCAATAAATGGCCTTAAATCTGCAAGATCAATTTCTTCAAAAGTATGCATTCCGGCAACTTTTGGAATAGGTGGTGAATATGTTGACCAGTCAATTTGGTATTTATTTTCTCTTGCTTTATTTAGAGATAAGTATTGTTTGCTGGATGTTCTATTTTTCCTTTGCTCCCTTAGTCTATCGTAGCTTTCTTTTACGTCTATGACATAATTATTTGCAGTATCCCCTTGTTTACTCAATAACGAACTTGCTACTGCCACAGCTCTAGATGCATCTAAAACATGGACCACTGGACCTTTATATTGAGGATCTATTTTTACAGCCGTGTGCGTTTTTGATGTAGTAGCACCACCAATTAATAATGGCAGAGTATATCCTTGCCTTTGCATTTCTTTTGCCATATTGACCATCTCATCTAGTGAGGGTGTAATCAATCCACTCAATCCTATGATATCAACATTGTGCTTCACTGCTTCTTCAAGTATTTTAGCTGCTGGGACCATAACCCCTAGGTCAATAATCTCATAATTATTGCAAGCTAAAACTACTCCAACTATATTCTTACCAATATCATGTACATCACCCTTTACTGTTGCCATGAGGATTTTTCCTTTGGCATTAAAACCTGTACCCTCTTTTTCTGCGTCAATAAATGGTGTAAGATGTGCCACTGACTTCTTCATTACTCTTGCAGACTTTACTACTTGTGGAAGGAACATTTTACCATCACCAAATAAATCACCAACGATGTTCATTCCATCCATAAGAGGACCTTCTATGACGTTCAGTGGCCTTGGGTATTTGAGTCTGGCTTCTTCGGTATCCTCATCAATGAACTCAGTAATTCCTTTTACCAAAGCATGAGAAAGCCTTTCTTCTACAGTTCCTTCTCTCCATGTCAGATCTTTGATTCTTACTTTACCTCCTCCTGTTAATGTATCTGCATATTCCGTAAGTGCTTCAGTTGCATTTTCTGATCTGTTGAATAATACATCTTCAACAAGTGTTAATAATTCTTTAGGAATTTCTTCATATACTTCCATCATGCCAGCATTGACAATCCCCATGTCCATACCCGCTTTTATTGCATGATAAAGAAACGCAGTATGCATGGCCTCTCGTACTTCATTATTTCCCCTAAAAGAAAAAGAAATATTGCTTACTCCCCCACTAATCTTTACTCCTGGGCAAGTGGCTTTGATTTGGCGCGTTGCTTCTATAAAGTAAATCGCATAGTCATTATGCTCTTTGAGTCCCGTAGCAACTGCAAATATATTAGGATCAAAAATGATATCTTGTGGATTCATACCCACCCGCTCTGTCAATATCTTATAAGCACGTTGACATATCGATACTTTTCGTTCAATTGTATCAGCTTGACCTTCTTCGTCGAATGCCATAACGACAGCCGCAGCTCCATACCTTCTAACCAACTGAGCTTGTCTGATAAACTCTTCTTCCCCTTCTTTCATCGAGATAGAATTCACTATGCACTTTCCTTGCACACACTTGAGCCCTTCCTCTATCACTTCCCATTTTGATGAATCGATCATTATAGGCAGCTTAGCAATATCGGGTTCAGACATCATCATATTCAAAAATGCCTTCATCTCAACTTTCGAATCTAGCAGCCCTTCATCCATATTAACATCGATGATTTGAGCCCCTCCTTCTACTTGATGAACAGCTACTTCAAGTGCTTCTGTATAGTTTTTTTCTTTTATTAACCGAGCGAATTTTTTTGAGCCCGTTACATTCGTTCTTTCACCTACGTTAATGAAGTTTAGGTTTTTTCTGACAATTACTGGTTCTAAGCCAGAATACATAGTCAACTGTTCTAATTCAGGTTTCTGGCGTGGTTTCATCCCTTCCACAGCTTCTGCCATAGCTTTAATATGGGGAGGTGTCGTTCCACAACAACCACCAATAATATTCACGAAGCCGCTTTGTACAAAATCACGAATAAATTCTCGCATCTCTTCTGGAGTCTGATCATATTCTCCAAATTCATTTGGTAAACCTGCATTCGGATATGCGCTTACATTTA
Source organism: uncultured Saprospirales bacterium (assembly GCA_963975265.1). GTDB lineage: Bacteria > Bacteroidota > Bacteroidia > Chitinophagales > Saprospiraceae > CAJXUU01. Next base: position 18,908 of record CAXBGT010000062.1, on the reverse strand, counting down.
CGTCGGCAATATTAGCTAGATCTTCTAAATGAGGTCTCAATTCTTGCGCTCCAAGTGCACAATTTAAGCCAACAGAAAACAAGTCGATATGACTAACTGAGATCCAAAATGCCTCTACAGTCTGACCACTTAAGGTCCTTCCGCTTGCATCTGTAATCGTACCTGAAACCATTATTGGAAGTCTCATTCCTCGCTCGTCAAACAACTTATCAACAGCAAACAAAGCTGCTTTACAATTAAGTGTATCAAAGACGGTTTCTATCAAAATTATATCCACACCTCCGTCAACTAAACCTCTTGTTTGCTCGGAATAATTATCAACCAACTGATCAAAGGTAATCGCTCTAAATCCTGGATCATTTACGTCAGGGCTGAGTGATGCCGTCTTAGTAGTCGGGCCTATAGCACCCGCTACAAATCTAGGCTTTGATGGATCAAGATCTGTATAATAAGTAGCAGCATTCTTAGCAATTTTTGCAGATGCTACGTTGAGTTCATAAACAAGATGCCCCATCTCATAGTCATCCATGGAAACCGCATTACTACTAAAAGTATTAGTCTCTATAATATCACTCCCTGCCTCCAAGTATTCTTTGTGTATCTCTTCTATGATGTGTGGCTGGGTAATAGAAAGTAAATCGTTATTCCCTTTTACATCAAGATGGAAATCCTTAAATCGATTTCCCCTATAATCTTCTTCTGATAGCTTATATCGCTGTATCATAGTACCCATGGCACCATCCAGAATAAGAATTTTGTCTTTGACTAAATCTTGTAATGTATTGCTCAATTGTTTGTAACTTTTCTCTTAAGATGCCAAAGATATATTGTAGGTCAACCAAATTGTAATAAAGTCAAGTAAATATGGCTACCTCTGAAAAGTGAAGTCTATTTCTTTGAGTTTATTCATTCATCAAAATGCAATCTCTACTCTTAGTAATCAATTTTTATTTGGCCAATATTAACTCTTAATCCTCCTCCTACATATTTGGTCTCAATATCTAGCACATCCAAATCTGCGTCTGCTTTTCTATATAAAAAATTAAGGTCGATAAAATAATTATGTGCTATTTGATAACTGAAATCAAGACTCAGGGATAGCAATTTCGTATTTATTCCTTGGCCGACTTCATTGTTAAAGTCCATCTCTCTTGATCCGGATACTAATAAAATATTTCCTCCAAAGTTTTTGCCTTCTGGGTCTTGTCCATATGTAGTTGTAATTATTCGAGAATTGATAAAAAGCCTTCTGCTAGGTCTGTAACTCAAGTTAAATAGTAATTCTCGAAAGTTTGCACCAAGAGGATGGGCTAGTGGTTGATTATGATTGCTGTAACTTGCAGTTGATTGATTTGGAAAATTTTGAAGTGGTCTACTATGACCAAATGTATAGGGTCTCACCTTATTATATTCCAATTGTAGATCCAGGTGATCTATCCCAAAAAGGTTGACCACCTTTCCACCAAATTGGATACCATATTTATTAGCCCACCAACCATTACCTGAGGTCAGTTCACTTAATTTGAATTCATCTAAAATTAGCTGCCCATAAATCTGCGCAGTGTTCTTGATATTCCATTTTCCATTAAGCCCAATCAACGCATTATCTGGGCTATCAAGAAACTGCTCGACAGTACGATATAGAATTACTGGATTTAAATATTGAAACTCAAATTTATCTTCTCTTGAAAAAACTACAGCCTCAAATAGGCCAAACTCTAGATTTTTATTAGGCCTGAATGACAAGTAGTGATTTGCCATGTATTTTTTTGGTAGTATATTATCTCCTGGGTTTTGCGCGCTTGCAATAGGAGCCAATTCAGCGAATAGGTTTTGATAATGAAACTTCCATATCCTAGTATTGAATTTAAGATAGAAGTAGTTTTGTCCATAATTCGATAGGAAAAGAGATCTAACTCCATTGCCTATGAAATGATTTCCATGTCCAAATTCTATAGCAACACTTTTTGTTGCATTTATACCAACATATGCTTGAGCGTTGAGGTAGTCATAACCATTTAGATTATCTATCACCCCACTCTGAAATGGTTTATAAAACCCTTGCCCTGGAATGGTTTCATCTCGAGCTATTCTCTGATTTATGTAATTATTAAATCCTCGTTGATTTTCTAGTAGACTGGTATAAAAATAGATATTCTTATCAATCAATCCTCTCATTTCAACACCTCTTGTGTTTTGAAATATAATATTAGGGTCATCAAAAGCATTTCCGTATCTAAGATTTAGAATCGGATTTACAATGAAATCAAAATTTTCGTTGTGAATTTCAAAAAAATTGGCACTCGATTTATAAAAATACTTTAAGATAGGTTTCTTCTCTTTAAATTGAGTGCCCTCTAAAAAACCTCCTTTCTTTTCTAAATAATAGAACACTCCAGTGCTATCATAAATTTTCTCCTTTGTTGTATCAGAAATTTTAGCTTTTGAATAGTAACTATTTATATCAAATTCGGCATTATCATTAAGGATATAGTTGATATCATAACCATCTTTCTTACTAATGTTTATTGACTTTTCAATTCTAAATTCGTTGCTACTCAGACAATGTGCCATCCAATTGATATCCTTACGTGCTCGATTTCTTTGTGTAGAAAAAATAGTGTGGTCAAAATCATAGAGAATCTCCCATCGGTCAACTATCTCATCTGTAAGAGTACCCGGGAGTACATAAGGTGATTGGGCACATAAAAATGTTGTACATAAAAGCAAACAAAAAAGTAAAGTACTTCTCATAATGTTTTTCAGTTTCAATCGCTAAAATACTCGAATTATTTGGCAAATTATGATGCTACAGTCCTCAGATGTATTTATAGAATTAAATATTTTATTCGTTTGAAAGACGTCGAAGTGATAAAAATGATTCAAAAATAAAGTTCATAGCACAATGCTTATTGCTACCCTCAATTTTAGAAAACGAAATACTAAATTATGCCTCTTTCTTTCAAAAGATTTGGGCGAGCGATTAATGTTCTCCTCCTGTATCTGGTCTTAATTCTAATTTTTCCACTAGAGTTCTGAGTGAAGGGTGCTTCTCTCCTAAATATTGGTACTTCTCTTTGGCAGTCATAAGCACCTTTGGTTTTTCCAATGCAATATCTGGAAAAGCAGACCTGTCTACTATTGGATTGATCATAAGATCAGGTGTACCTAATTTAGTACGTAACAACTCTTTTAGAGGGTCTTCCTCCAAAATCATATTTTTGTAGTGATTACTCGGCACTGTAATGTGAACAGTTTTGTCTTCCAATTCCAAAATAGACATTTCCATCATTGCCTTGGTACTCGGAGAATCGTGCTTAGATCCGTACTCAGACCACAGTTTTTGCACTGTTTCTTGATTCAGTCCTTTTCTGAGTTCTTCTATTTGTGCTTCTTCTTGCACTACAGAAGCTAATATATCGTCTATACCACTCGGTTTACCAAATGCTAGTAAATCGTCGGTTGGTGACTTTGTTTTTAGTTCAGTTGTTGGTGATGATGTTTCTTTTGGAGCTGAAATTTCAGAGGTAGTTGGGCTACCTGATTCGGAAGATTCAGTTTGATTTACAGAGAGCATCGAGGGCACAGCTGGTGTTGCATGTAAATTATTGCCCTTGATTTCTTCTTTATCTACTTGAGATTGATTACTAGCCACAGGAATGTTAGACTTCCCACCTGGGTTATTATCTAATTGATTTTGAATAGGTTGAACAGTTTCTATCGGTACTGTTTCTGTTTCTTGTTGGGATGCAGAAGAATTTGGAACAGTTGCACTAATAGCTTCGGGTTCAGTTACAACTTCAGTTTTTTTTTCAACACTTCCTTGAGGGGACAATAAATTTGTCTCAATAGCTCGATTTGCAAAATTGATTTTACTCAAAGCAATTTCTGTATAAAGGCGCTTATTCTTGGATCTCGGGAGTGTGACATCACATTGATTCAGAATATCTAAACCTGTCAAAAGTACTGACTTACTTGTTAATGCAGCTTGATGCTGATATCTAGACTTCAATGATTCAGAAACATCTAATAATCCCAATGTACGGCCATCTTTACAAACTAAAAGATCACGCATATGATCCGCTAATCCTTGGATCAATTGGTCGGGCTCGAATCCAGACCTCATAATTTCATCCATTATCAACAATACATCACTCAAATCCTCTCTTAGAAAAGCATCTACTATCTTAAAGTAGTATTCGTAATCTAAGATGTTTAGGTTCGCAATTACATCTTTATAAGTGATATGGTCACCTGAAGCACTTGCTATCTTATCAAAAATTGAAAGTGCATCTCTCATTGCCCCGTCAGCCTTCTGTCCAATAAGATGTAATGCTTCTGGATCGGCTGTTTTTCCTTCTTGAACGCAGATGTGCTCCAATTGCTTGACCACATCATTTACTTGGATTCTTTTAAAGTCAAAAATCTGACATCTCGAAAGTATCGTTGGGATAATCTTGTGCTTCTCGGTCGTCGCTAGAATAAAAATTGCATAGGGTGGTGGCTCTTCCAAAGTCTTAAGAAAAGCATTGAATGCCTGAGAAGATAACATATGTACCTCATCAATGATGAATACTTTGTGTGTTCCCTGTTGAGGTTGGAACCTGACTTGCTCGATTAAGGTACGAATATGATCTACAGAATTATTTGACGCAGCATCGAGCTCAATGATATTGAATGAAGCATTATCATTGAAAGACATGCATGAACTACACTCATTGCATGGGTCAACCTTATCTTTTGGGTTTTCACAATTAATGACTTTGGCTAATATCCTCGCACAAGTAGTCTTACCTACTCCTCTAGGGCCACAAAAAAGAAAAGCATGAGCTAACTGCTCAGTTTGAAGCGCATTTTTTAATGTTTTTGCCACATGCATCTGTCCAACTACTTCATCAAAAGCAGTTGGTCTATATTTCCTGGCGCTTACTACAAATTTACTCATGTATTTGTGCTTATTTCTGTTTGTTGTGGCGAAATTAATTAAAATAACGCTAATTACTGTTTCTGCTTCGCTGTTTAGATTCGCTGCACTTTATCTGTCGAGGATTTGCTGTTTATTTAATCTATTTGTGTTCAGCAACGAATTGTCTTGGGTTGACCGTTAGATATCATCAAGTTCGTCTTCATCAAAGTGATTCCAGCCTTGAGATTTAAGTGGGTGTACATTTCCGCTTGTGGTGTGCAGGGTTATACCATCTCCACTTGGCACTATTTCACCAATAAGGAAAACGTCAGGCATATATTTCACTTTCTCAAGGTCATCAGGACTTACAGTGAATAACAACTCATAATCCTCTCCACCATTGAGGGCGCATGTGATCGGATTTATTCCAAATGCAATAGCTTGTTCTTCTGCTTGTGGATGGATAGATATTTTTGCTTCTTCGACATATGCTCCTACATTCGATTGCTTACAAATGTGGAATAATTCTGAGGCTAACCCGTCACTAATATCGATCATCGAAGTAGGTTTGAGTCCCACTTTAGCCATGTGTTGTATAGAATCGAGTCTTGCTTCTGGCTTCAGTTGCCTACCCACAATATGATCTAATTCTCCCAGATCTGGCTGTATTGCCGGTGACTCCAAGTAGATTTGTTTTTCTCTTTCTAGAATTTGTAATCCTAAATACGCACTACCCAAGTCTCCTGTCACACATATGATATCTCCAACCCTTGCACCAGACCTATAGACAATATCATCTGTTTTTGCTTGACCAATTGCAGTTACGCTTATAACCATTCCTTTATTCACTGAAGTTGTATCACCTCCTACTAAATCAACGTTGTACATTTTACATGCCAGGTTGATACCTTCATATAGTTCCTCTAGTGCTTCCACTGAATATCGATTCGATATGGCTAATGAAACTGTGACCTGTGATGGTATGGCATTCATAGCACAAATGTCAGATAGGTTGACAACGATGGCCTTATAACCAAGATGCTTCAGCGGTGTATACATTAGATCAAAATGAATCCCCTCTACTAACATATCGGTAGATACAACCGTGACTTCATTTTGGTTTTTAAGTACCGGTGCAAAGATATTTCTATTTGTTTGAATTGCTAAATTTGTACAAGTGTATCAACAACAACACCGAAAGAAATAAATATGTCTTACTACGAAAAAGTTTTCGATATCACTCGTCAAATTCCTGTTGGCAAGTTTAGTACTTATGGATCTATAGCCGATTATCTTCATCTCGGTTCAGCCAGAATGGTGGGGTGGGCCTTAAAACAGATCGATTTTATGGACGATAGTATTCCAGCTCATCGAGTGCTTAATAGTAAAGGTGAGTTGTCTGGCAGGAATGCATTCCCTACTCCAGAAACAATGCAGGTTAGGCTAGAACTGGAGGGAATAAAGATTAAAAACTGGAAGGTGGTAGATTATTCGGCTCATTATTGGCATCCAGAGGAATTGGATGAATTGTGATAATTACATTTTAAACAAGTAAAAAATAGCTGCTCAGGACACTGAACAGCTATTTAGTATTTTCTCCAGTGGGCTAGAAGAAAAATTTCCTAAGTGTTTATTTCTTCAATAAATCTCTTATTTCTGAAAGCAAATCATTGTCAGAAGGTCCTGCAGGTGCAGCTTCAACTTCAACAATTGGCGCTTTAGTTTTATTATATGCTTTTACCATCATGAATAGAACAAACCCCACAGTTATTAAATTAATGATTGCATTGATCCATTTTCCATAAGCTACAACCGCAACTCCAGCTTCTTTTGCAGCTTCTATAGTTGCATATTCATTTCCATCCATTGCATGAAACAAATTAGCAAAATCAGTACCTCCTGCAAAGTGGCCTACAACAGGCATCATGATGTCAGATACAAAGCCATTAATGACTAGTCCTACAGCGCCCGCTAATATCACGGCAACGGCTAGATCTATGACATTACCTGTCATGATAAAATCTTTAAATTCTTTCCACATAATTTTTTGTTTTAACTAAATTAAAAAAAATTGCTAGTTCTTTGAAAGTTATAAGTTGTTTAATTTATTTGTCCAATATACTTTATAAAAATTGTTATATGTACAAAATATGATTTTTTATCCCTAAAACTTAAGATTTAGCATCTCTGATTTGACATCTAAAGTGTGACTAAGTCACTCATTTTTTAACTATATATTTCCAAAACTTTATTTCGTTAATATACTTTACATTTGAAATGAAAAGAAAATTACTAAAACTTGGGGAAAAATGGTTTCAGTCAAATGATTGGACTCCATTTCCATTTCAAATAGAAACATGGCTAGCATATTTAGAGAACAAAAGTGGTCTAGTCAATGCTCCAACAGGAAGTGGAAAAACTTATTCAATATTTGTCGGAGCAGCACTTGAATTCATACATGCCAACCCTGATAATATTTCCAAGAAAAATAGTGGACTACAAATAATTTGGATTACACCTATACGAGCATTGGCAAAGGAAATCAAAGGATCATGTGAAAGAGCTGCCGAAGGCCTAGGATTAAAGTGGAGAATCGAAATTAGAACCGGAGACACCACTACCACACAAAGAAAAAAACAATGGAATAATCCACCAGAAATGTTAATTACTACTCCCGAAAGCTTGCATGTCATGATGGCAACAAAGGGGTACAAAACTATTTTTGGTAATTTAAAATCAATCGTAATAGATGAATGGCACGAGCTGATAGGGAACAAGCGAGGAGTGCAAACCCAACTGGTCATTTCTTGTTTCCAAGGATTAAATCCACAATTAAAAATTTGGGGAATATCCGCCACTATTGGTAATATGCAAGAGGCTGTTGATGTATTACTCCATTCTAAAAACGAAGAAGATGTTTGCGTCATAAAAGCTGAGATTCAAAAAGAAATTGATGTTCGCTGTTTGATACCGGATGAGATTGAGAGATTTCCCTGGGCAGGCCACTTGGGTCTCACAATGATGGAAAAAGTGATACCTGTTATAAGAAGTAGTAAAAGTACGCTCATCTTCACCAATACAAGAGCACAATGTGAGATTTGGTATCAAAAAATACTTGATGCCGAACCTGACCTGGCAGGTATAATCGCAATGCATCACGGGTCTATAAGTAGAGAAATACGAGAATGGGTTGAAGAAGCTCTTTATGATGGAAGGCTGAAAGCCGTAGTTTGCACTTCGAGCTTAGATTTAGGTGTTGATTTTCGTCCTGTTGAGACTATTGTCCAGATTGGAAGTCCAAAAGGTGTTTCAAGATTCATCCAACGAGCAGGAAGAAGTGGACATAGACCTGGAGCAATATCTGTTATTTATTTTGTACCGACCAATGCCCTAGAGCTCATAGAGGCCGCTGCACTTCGATCAGCTATCAAAGACAAAAAATTAGAAAACAAAATACCATTTATTAGGTCGTTTGATGTGCTGATTCAATATTTGATGACCCTTGCAGTATCAGAAGGTTTCGATTCCAAAACTATATATAAACAGATTAAAAGTACATTTTGCTACCGTAGCTTAGAAGATGAAGAATGGTTGCAAATTTTAAACTTTCTTGTATATGGAAGTCAATCATTAAGCGCATATGATGAATATCAAAAAGTAGAAATTATTGAGGGAATTTATAGGGTGACCAATCGCACAATCGCCCAAAGGCATAAAATGTCGATCGGAACGATCATAAGCGATGCTATGATGCAGATCAAATTTCTCAGTGGAAAACGTGTAGGGTCAGTTGAAGAGTGGTTCATTGCCCAACTAAAACCTGGTGATGTCTTCTGGTTTGCTGGCAGATGCCTTGAGTTGATAAGAACTAAGGACATGACTGCACAAGTGAAAGTCAGTAAGAAGAAATCGAGTCGAATACCTAGTTACATGGGAGGACGCTTGTCATTCAGTGCTATGATGGCAGAGGCTCTCCGAGATCAGCTCTATGACTATGTAGAAGGAAAACCTGTAGATGTTGAGGTGATGACGCTCAAACCATTATTTGATATGCAAGAAAATAGGTCACTTATGCCAAAGCGTGACGAATTGTTGGTAGAGTACTTTGAAGATCGGGAAGGGTATCACTTATTGATATTTCCATTTGAAGGTAGGGATATTCATGAAGGGATGGCTGCACTTGTTGCTCATCGTCTATCATTGCATATGCCTATTAGCTTTTCTCTTGCATATAATGACTATGGATTTGAGCTGTTATCAGAGAAAGAAATAGATGTTGATAGCTTGATTAACAATGATCTATTTTCTTCTAAAGACTTAGCAGCGGATATTAATTCTACAATAAATGGTGTAGAGCTTGCTAGACGTCAGTTCAGAGATATCGCTCGTATTAGCGGTTTGATTTTCCAAGGATTTCCAGGTAAAAAGAAGAAAGACCGACATCTTCAATCTTCCTCGCAGTTAATCTTCAATGTATTCAAAGATTATGAGCCAGAAAGCTTGCTATACCAACAGACTTATGATGAAGTAATGACTTTTCAACTTGAAGAGGCCCGTCTCCGAGAAGTTCTTGCAAAGATCCGGAATCAACATATTATCATTAGTAGACCTGTGAAAGCGACCCCATTTGCATTTCCGATCATGGTGGATAGACTAAGAGAGAAATTGACTTCCGAAAAGTTGATAGATCGGATTGGGAAAATGAAACTGGAGTTGGAGAAGGGTTAGCTTTGCAAATTTTGAGTAGTTGAGTGCTTTAGTTTTTGAATTGTTGATTCGGCGCGTGTTTTTTAATTCTGCACAGTGATCACATAGCTACAAGCGATCAGTTGACTTTCTTGCCTTTCAGCATCTAATTAGTCAAAGCTGTAGAGGTTCACTAAGCTTCAAATACATTTTGTGAGTTGTATTAAACATTCTTTATAACCCATGTCCTTGCGGTCAAAACTATGAGGTGGAAGTTCAAAGAATATTATATCTTTTCTACTAAATCGTTTCTACACTTTGAACGTTCTTTACAAGATAATTAATCTTTCGTAGTCCATGTTTTCTTAGGAGAAGTTTTACATCATAGACTATATCCATTTTTACACTTCTGTCTACCCGAAGGTTGATAGGTACTTCCATTTTTTCAAAATCCATGAGCGGTTTTGATATACTTTCTAATATTTGTTCCAATTGCTTCATAGTTACGAGGTATTCGTTGATCTGCACTTTGGGTTTTTCTCTATCTACCTCAGCACCGATATAAATATTGTATTCTGACGCTTCATGGTTGACTTTTATGGCAGATTCAGTTTCTGGTAATTCCACAGTTACTTGTGCTGCAGCTGTTCTCAGCACTGTCACTGTCATAAAGAAGAATAATAACATGAATATGATATCTGGCAATGAAGCAGTGGATACTTCAGGACTGTCTTTTTTCTTTCGTTTGAAGGACATAGTTCTAGTTTTTGAATTGTTGAGTTATTGATTTATTAAATTATTGAATTATTGAATTATTGAATTCAAGAGTTTGCTACGCAATGCCTACTATTGATAACTTTCTTTGAAGATCTTGCTGAACAAGTTACTTAATCCATTTTGAAGGGGTCCGCCTCGCTAAGTTTCATTGGGTATTTTTTAAGCACCGTGTTTTTGTCTGCTACAGCTAAATCCTTATAGTCGGTTTGAAAATTATTCTGTGCCATTTCATTCCTCAACACTTTGTAGGCATCATGGATCTGAGCATATATCTTCACATAAGTTTCGTAGGAAGTATTTACATCATTTTGAAGAGAGATGATGGCTTTATCAGGGCTTCTTGGTTTGTTGTGATCTCCATTTGGATTATTCACGAAGTCAATCACGATATCTTTCATACTATTGATATTAGTAGTTTTTGATTCTACAAGTAAGTTATCCTCAGCATTTATAAGTATTGTGAGTACATCATTTTCTGGTACCGGTCCCGGAGGACCTACATAATATAGTGGCAGGATGACTGGAATTCCTTTATCTTCTTCTACCGTTGTAACAACAAGGAAAAATATTAAAAGTAAGAATGCTATATCTGCCATGGAACCGGCATTGAGTTCAGGCATTTTTCTACGTTTTCTCATAGTAATTCTATTTTATAAAATGAGTAATGGTGTCAGTCTGCTATGAGGTCTGAACCTATTTTATAAAGAATTACTGCAGTAGGTCTTTGGTGGATTAGATGTGTAGGAATGTGTTTTTGGTGGATGGCAGACTTAGATAATAGAACATAAATGAGGCGGAGTAAAAAAGATCCTAAATTTTGACTACCCCACCGCAAGCGGATGCAGCATCAGCAAATAAAATCCAACCTAAAGGTCGGAAATCGGATCTTTTTTGTGACAAGGCGTTTTTATCCAAAAACATCTTTTTTATGACCCCGACGCAAGCATCGGAGAATTTAAGTATTAAATGGATATTTGGGATTTTATTGAAGAATGAAATACTATTGATGCTCATTTAGAGCCTAGAGCTATTTTGATAGACTTCTGATAAAAAATTGTGATGCATCATGGTCTGGTGACCCTCAACGAATTAAGAATGGGAATTATTAAGTCGAATTTCTGGATTGGTTTTTCACAAACACTACGTGGGTTAAATGCTTATTATCCGATTAGGCTGGTCTTATGAAGAATTGCTAATTGAGGACCGTAGCATCTTGACATATTTTCTTTAGTAAATGTAGCCTTGGTATCACCATATGCAATCAATCTTTGGTTAAGCAATATCACTTTATCAAAATATTGCTCAACAGTAGATAAATCATGGTGCACAACTAATAGGGTCTTGCCTTCATCCGCTAATTTTTTCAATAATCCAATAATGATCTCTTCCGTCAGATTATCAACACCCACAAAGGGTTCATCTAAGAAAAACACCTCGGCTTGCTGGCATAACGCTCTGGCTATGAATACCCGTTGTTGCTGGCCTCCAGAAAGTTGACCAATTTGACGATCCGCTAAATCTGTAATTCCTATATCTTCAAGGGCTTGCATAGCTATGGCTTTATCTTCTGCGTTTAGCCTCTGCAAGATCTTTTTATGTGGATATCTTCCTTGCATCACTACATCCATCACTGTGGCCGGAAACGACCAATCTACATCGTCTTTTTGAGGCACATAAGCTACTCTTTTTCGAACTTCCGCTATCTGATTTCCTAGTACATTGACATCACCAGAATTAGTTTCTATCAATCCTAGAATAGCTTTGAATAAAGTTGATTTCCCAGCCCCATTGGGACCAATTACTCCATAAACATTGCCACTTTCTACATTGAGAAATATATTGGTAAGTACACGTTTTTTCTCATAGCTGACGGATAGTCCTTTTACCTCGATACTTCTCATATTACTTATTAAATTTTGTGACTGCAAATACCAATGCTCCTAACATGATTAGACCTACAATAAGATAAATTAACCACCCATTTTCTAAATTGTCACTATCTATTTTGGTTGCAGTCATTGTATTTTGACTAAGTGCGAGTACAATCACGTCTGTATTGTGTCTCAACATTTGAACATAAGTTGGCCCTTCACTATCCTGATCGCCTATAGAATCAGCAAATAATTCACCACCTATCTTTACATTGTTATCTCTTGCAATTTGCTGGATTACCTGCGGATTGATGGTGCTTTCTATGAAGATTGCTGGCACTCCAGATTCTTGTATCGCTTTTGCTACTCTCACCATGTCTGAAGTTTGCGTCTCTGCTTCAGTACTGATGCCCTTGAGTGCATTCAGCTTTATGTTATATCTTTTTCCATAGTAAGCGAAAGCATCGTGACTGGTAACCAACATTCGTTTAGCTTCTGGTATTTTCTTTATTTCAGTAGCTATATAAGTATCAAGAGCAGTTATTTCAGATTTATACTTTTCATAGTTTGTTGTATAGAAATCCGCATTTTTAGGATCCGTTTTTACCAGAGCATCTTTTATATTTTCGATGTATTTCAGCCCATTACTTGCATCCATCCAAGCATGAGGATCCGCTGCATTTTTATATCTATCACTTTTGATTACATCTACGCCTTCTGTTATAGTGTATACCTTTGCTTTTGACCCACTATTAGCAATCAGTTTATTTATCCACCCCTCGAAGGTTAAACCGTTTACCAATATAATATTAGCTGATTTTACTAATTGTGCATCTGATGGCTTTGGTTCATACAGATGAGGATCCCCACCAATTGGCACAATAGAGAATGCCTCTATTTTATCTCCTCCAATATTTATCGCCATATCTTGAAAAATAGATGCAGATGATACCACTGTAATCTTACCTTGGGCTGTAGCAAGTGCAGAAATTAGTAGCAATATTATTACTTTACTTATATACTTCATTTATCCTTTTCTTATTAATAGATTTTGAGCAACCATAGCGGTGATCATTATTTCATTCTTACTGTCAAGATTTATGCTCATAGAACCATCGTAAGGCACAGAATCAATAACAGTGATCATCGTGCCCAATTTCACATTCAAGGAATTAAGGTATTTCAAAAATTCGGTTGTGTGCTCTTTAACACCTACTAGCATGCCTGTCTGACCTTTGTGCATATCCGACAGTGGAGTCTGAGATCTGATCGTGAATTTCCCATCCGCATTTGGAATAGGATCGCCATGCGGATCAAACTTAGGATAGTCCAAAAAAGCGTCTAATCGCATGATCAATTCCTTTGATTCAATGTGTTCCAACTGTTCCGCTATTTCATGTACTTGATCCCAACTGAATCTCAGTTTTTTAACTAAGAAAACTTCCCATAGCCTATGTTTTCTGATGAGCTGAGTAGCTTGTTTTATGCCTTCAACTTTGAGAGTTACGCCCTTGTATTTTTCATAGTTAATGAGCTCTTTTTCTGCCAATCGTTTTAGCATATCTGTTACAGATGCCGCACTTGTTGAGAGATGTTTGGCTATAGCATTGGTGCTGGCACTTTTTTTCGCCTTTTCTGATATTTTGAATATCGCTTTTAGATAATTTTCTTCTGCTGTGGAAAGCTTCATCTTTAAATATTATATAGCAAAGGTAATATATTTTTAGGGTGATCTAAATATTTATTTTGAGCAACTAAAAATATATTCAAAATACTAAGAATGAATTTGTATTTTTGACCTATAAATATCAAATTTTTATGAAACCAGATGAACTTACCAAACTCATAAAATCTAGGAGGTCAATCTTCCCGGCCATGTATAATGATAAGCCAATTGATAGAGAAAATATACTCAAGATTCTCGAAAATGGAAACTGGGCTCCGAATCATAAAAGAACAGAACCATGGCGATTCAAAATTTATCAAGGAGAGAGCCTCAAGTCACTAAGTATTTACCTGGGAGATTATTATACTATGAATACGCCTCCAGAAAAGTATTCAGAAATAAAACTTAAAAAAACAATCGGCAAACCATTAAAATCTGCTTGTGTCATAGCACTATGTCTATTCGATGATCCTAACATATCCATTCCAAGATGGGAACAAAGAGCTGCTTTGGCCTGTTCCGTTCAAAACATGTGGCTTACCTGTACTTCTTTAGGGATAGGAAGCTATTGGAGTAGCCCAAAATCAATGATTAATGGTGGTGAATTTCTTGGATTGGCCGAGCACGAGGAGTGTTTGGGCTTGTTCTATATGGGTTATACTGATGTTGCTAATGTACCAGGGAATCGTGGGCCTATCAAAGATAAGATTGAGTGGAAATAAAGCAAGCACCTTAATTTAAACAAGACTAACGAATTTAAAACAATATCTTTTATTGATATAATATTAACTGGTACATTAAGTGCTGCTTCGAGATGACACCAATAATGTTTTTATATGACTAAAGTGGTGATTCCTAATAAATTCAAAGCATTTTTTAACTAAATTATTTCTTTTTATGCTCTGTTATATATTCTTTCAAAGTCTCAATTTTTTCAGGTGAAATAATTTGTCTACTAGTACTCCTTGCTACATAAGGATTATCTGTAATAACAGGGCGTTTCCCAAAATTAAAACTCAACATACCATCTCCATTACCTTTCCAATTCATATGACAGGAGCTACAAGCAGATATATCAAAACCAGCCACATCGACAGGACCAAAAGGACGAGCTTTCATCCAAAACCATTGAGCCTCACCAGTGCTATTTATTGCTTTGTACATAGCTGTTAATTCTACTAAATCACTTGGTTGGGGTTCCTCTGTCGGTGAAGGTAGAATTCTAAAATTTTCTTTCATCACAATACTACCGACGGGTAGCTCTGGTTTGACGGAAATATTAGTTTTGATAGAATTATAATAATCAATTGCAATGTCATTGGCATAAATACGAACACTCTTACCATGAGGGTTTTCTCCAACAGTAGCTTTGCTAAAAACATTAAACTTGCTATCCGGCCAAGTGCCCCATGCTTTATAAGGTTTTTCGCGCATCATGTATTGCAATAACGCTTTTCCTGTGGTATCAGGCAATTCAATTTTAGGATTTTGAGCCCGACCCATTACCCACGAAAAATCAGAATAAATGGTTGGATTGGAAGACCGTGCAAATGCATGACATCCAATACAGCTGCTTGCTGTTTGATTGAAAGTTTCCATACTTGTATTACCCAAATTGGCAAGGATAGGGTTGCCAGTTCTAGTATCATCTTTAGCCCATTGTATACCCACCAGTTCATAATTAGCCCAGATAGATTTAGCATTTCGAAGTGAGTCTTGGACAGCTGTATTTACTTTTGAAACCCAATCTGGGATAGGGATTTGTCTGGTAATTTGAGAAGTTTCTTGAGCGGGACAATCACATTGTCTGCTATTATCTGGACATCCTGCAATAACTTTGTCTTTATTTCTGAAAGTAGCGGGGATGGTTTTACCATCAACTACATTGCTGTCTACATTGTCAACATGCTCAAATGTCATCCATGTAAAATTTGGATTAGAGGGTGTTTTATAAACCATGTGTAAGCCCACCAAGCCAACAAGCTCTTCAGAACAAATTTTCATTTTAGCTGTAACCGCCGGAGGCAAACAACCTTTTGTTCTAACCAAAGAAGAGTCAGGAATGTAAATAATTGCCTTTGAAGTGTGATAACGACTTATATCATCAACCCTTTCGTCCAAAATTCTCCACGAGGCTTTTAGTTCCATACTACCCGTAGGGAAATCGATTTTGCTTCCAGCTTGGGTAAGGGCATTATAAAATTGATTTTCAAGTACATATTCAAACATAGGTTGGTTCATATATACCTCATAATGAACAATTTTGGAGTTTCGATCAATCAAAACTCCACCAACAGCCTGATTCGTTTCACTAAGCAAAGGATGCACTTTAGAAGTAGTTCTCAGTACCTTCCCTCCAGATTTTATTGCTTCACATGGTGGTGCCTCTGAAGTAGAAGGCTTACCCCATGGCGATGGAGTTTTTGCTTCGGGTAAGAAAATATCGAAAGCTTCTTTATAATTTTCCCATTTGGTACCAATACTATTGGTTTCGACTTTGTTAATATCCAAGAAAGTTTGCCAAGCGAATTGAGCTGCTTCTTCTGGTGTAGAAGTGCTGTCTATATCTCTTGGTATCTCATCCTGAATGGTACAGAAGCCTAAGCAGATTAGAAAAATAACTAATAGAGGAAGTAATTTGACAGTAAGATTTCGATGATATTTCATGTTTCTTTTCTAATTTTAAACCATTACCTGAAAACAATGGCAATTCGCGTATCTAATTGACAATAGAGATGACTAAGGAAAGATAACCTAAAAAAACAATGTTAAATAAGATTTATATTTCTTATTATTTAGATTCCTACTAAACCTTAACAAGTCGAACAACCTGCACGCCTTCCTGTCCACCTAAGCTAGTTGCCCTAACGTAAAAGTACGGGTAGCCATACCTTCTAAACTCCTCGAAATATAGTTAAAGGTGTATATTTTGCTAGGATAAGGTATGGAGGGGTTTTTAAAACTCTATGATCTATAAAAATTTAAACCAATCCCTATTTTAATCTATTGCAAACAGTTAGAATTTTCTTCCCCGTAACATCAGTAAACGCCAATAAATAATCCTCCCCTCCAGCTTTGATTTTTAATTTCGAAATTAATTCTTGTGGACTTAACGGATAGTTTTTGCAAATCACATTTGCTTTCATCATTGGCAAAAGTTTTTTTAGCTCCTTTTTATTAGAGGATATGAATGCTTTTACTTTAAAAACTCGACCAAAGTAGTTATCAACAAGACTGTTAGAAGTAAATAATTGCGTGTTAGGATGTAGTTTTTTAAGTCTCTTTACTTCAGAATACCTATTATGTAGTTCTGATTTGACGAGTGCTGAGGCAGGTTGATAGATGTATTTTTGTGTAACAGAACATTCAATATTTGTGATACGATCGAAATATCGATTAGTATAATCTAGTGTTTGATTATCTATGTCTACAGCTATAATTTCAGGATTATTATTTAATTGCTCTCCCAGCTGAAGTAGCAATTCCTTTACATCATTCTTAATACTGATGACCCACACTTTCTCTACATGCTCAAGGACAGATATACATTCTGATATATCCTGCATTGGTGACAATTTGATCAATACTTTTTTACTTGTGGCAAGCAGTTGATCTTTTAAGTCTACTATGTTCGGTTCGTAGTTTGCGATGCTAATTTTACGATTACCTTCCACTCTTCGAGATGGATCTATGTAGATCCAATCAAATTGTGTTTTATTAAACTTGAGAAAATCTTCGGCCGTATGGTTTGCTGCTACGCATTGGTCATACCCAAGAATATTAAAATTACTAGTCGTAGATTGAAATAACTCTTTATTAGGTTCTACATACTGACATTCTTGAAATTTACAACCCAATAGGTAGCTGTCAATTCCCATTCCGCCCGTCAAGTCTGCAAAAGACTCCCCTTCTATTAAATCCGCTTTAAATCTTGCTAATCTTTCGGACGAAGCTTGCTCGAGCGATACTTTTGGTGGATATATAAAATTCTTATATTCAAGAAGAAAAGGGAATTTGCTAAATGCTACTTTTTTGCCTTGGATTTGTTGGACCAAATACTTCATTGAGACATGCTCAAATGGTGATTTTTGAAGTAATAGCTTATATGGATCAGTTTTAATATTAGCATCAATAAAAGCCAATACTTCCTGCGCCAAGCAATCATCCATCATCGATTCATTCACTGTCGGAATCTTTGTCAGGTCCATTAGGGAGATCTTCTAATCTTACATCTCCTAGGTATTCAATTGTTCCTTTTTTATCACCAAATGATTGGATCTCAAATCCACCCCACGATCGACCACAATCGTTGTGAATTCTGGCTGCGTTTAAGATAAGTTTTGCTCCAGGTTTTACGATAATCTTAGCTCCGGCAGGCATATGGGTCCTACAGGATAACCTAAGGGTTATCCCTTCTTCTATGATGATATCTCCTTTCATATCAACCGACCTGTTTAGTTCAAGATCTTCTCTGACAATTAGCGATTTATCTGGATTGTATGCACACCAGTCTTTTTTAACCAGGCCTCTTACTTTTGAGTTTATCCTGTGCATTGTCCTCATTACAGT
The DNA here is from genome assembly GCA_963975265.1 of uncultured Saprospirales bacterium. GTDB lineage: Bacteria > Bacteroidota > Bacteroidia > Chitinophagales > Saprospiraceae > CAJXUU01. The sequence goes on along the minus strand of CAXBGT010000062.1, from coordinate 433 downwards.
TCCGATTTGGCAGGGAGACAATGCTCTTTGGATATTATTGTAATCCATCATATTATTTGAGATCACTCCAGCACATTTTCCCTCTCCCGTACTCGCCCAACAATTAGGATGGGGAGGAGTATCATCACATCCATCATTTTTATACCATGAATGCCTCAAACCAAAAACATGACCTATCTCATGATTAGACACGGATGCAAATTTCCAAACTTCGTTGATCAGATGTTTTTTGACGCCAGCTATCTTCAGAGATGTACCTAAAGCTATTCCTGCTCGACCGCTACTAAAACCCTCCACTTCTAGAGAATCTGGTGGATAAACCATAGCAAAGAAATTCAACAAGCTATCTTCATTTACTGCAAACTTTTTTATGATTGTTCGGCTATAGTTGTTTTTTCCATTTCCTTTTTTAATGTAAAACCAGTTCTCATCA
>CAXBGT010000061.1:0-24580 GCA_963975265.1 uncultured Saprospirales bacterium | reverse complement strand
TAATATTCCGTCCGATATTGATATTGATTGTGGTCAGAGTGCAGACCCACCAAATGATTTATCCTACACAAATGGAGATACAGGAGCGTGTGAGATATCTGGAGATGCTCCAGGAATTAGATCAGGATCAATTGATTACTGTGGAGGTACATTGGTGGATACATGGGAATTTGTTGATGAATGTGGGCGACCAATCACTACATCAAGAGACGTAAATGTTGCTCCACCTCCACCTGCAGAATATGTAAATCCACCATCTGATGTTTCAGTTGATTGTGCGAATGTAAATACAATTTCTACCCAACTAAATTATAATAATGGTGAATCGGGTATTTGTTTGATTTCTGGCTTAAGTACCGCGGTAGTCAGTGGAAGTTACAATTCATGTGGAGGATCACTTATATATACTTGGAGTTTTGTAGATGATTGTGGAAGACCAATTTCTTACTCTCAAAATATTACGGTAAATCCAGCGCAGGATCCTGTATATATAAATCCACCAGTTGACTTAACTATAGGTTGCGATGATACATACTCGGGAGCTGATATATTAAACTACACGAATGGAGCTACGGGAGCTTGCGAGATTTTTGAAGCTACAATTCCAATTACTACTCAAGTAGATAATATAATAACAAATACATGGGAATTTGAAATTCCTTGTTCTGGTGAATTTTTAACCCATGTTCAAACAGTGACTCTAAGTATCATGCCAGATATTTCTATCAATCCTGCCGTTGTTTTCTTATGTCTAGGTGAAAGTTATGATTTGCAAGAAGTGATAGTAGATGATGCAAATGGAACTGCGATAGCGCTCACTTATCACAATGCCTTCCCACCAACAGCTGCAAATGAAATACCTCCAGTTGTAAACCCAAGTTCGGATTTCATATATGTAATAAATGCTACCAATGAATTTGGATGTGAAGATTTTGAGTTGGTAAATATTCTTATCGAAGAACCGCCTTATGCAGGAGATGACCAATCGACAACGGTCTGCAGCGATGGGTTTCCTTTAAATCTCTTCAGTTTTATCCCTCCGTTCGCAGATCAGAATGGATCTTGGTTAGATTTGGATGGGATAGGTGCAAATATTTCTAACCCAAATGCATCTACTTTCAATAATGTTCCACCTGGATTTTATAGTCTGTATTATATAGTTTATAGTACAACAGTGTGCGACAATGATACCATGGTTTTAAATATAGAAGTAATCGATGATGTTATGTTTGAGATCACTGATGTAACATGTATCGGGGCAAATGATTTTTATGAGGTATATATCAACTCAAACGGATTCACAATTCAATCTACTCAAGGTGATGTAGTACAAATCAATGGAAATGAATATGTAATAACGAATATTCCAATATCGACAGGTGTTCTTATCACCGCATTTGAGACGCAAAGTGGATGTTCTGTTACAGAATTTATTGATATTCCTAATTGTGATTGCCCAGATATCAATCCACCCGCTGGACAAAATATTAGCATTTGTATAGATGAACAACCAGTTGTCCTTTCAGTAACGGTGCCTGGAGGAATGACAGCGAATTGGTTTTATACACAGAGTTCAAATACACCATTCTTAGAAGGGTCTCTAGATTTTACAATACAAGATTCTACAGCAGGAGTTTATAGTTACTATATTGAGACATATGATCCAGCTACAGAATGTTCTTCTAATGTGAAATTGAAAATTGATGTAGAAATAAATGATCTACCAGGCGCTAATGATGCTTCTCTGAATATTTGTGATCTTGACAATGATGGAGTACAAGCTGTTTCTTTGCAATCATTTAACGTTTTAGTGAATAGTAATCCTGCTAACACTTTTGCTTATTTTGGATCATTTGTAAATGCCGATACAAATACCGACGCATTACCAGATGCCTTTGACCTTAATATTGGCTCGAATGTCATTTTTGTGAGGGTTGTGAATTCTGCAAATTGTATCAATATTGCTGAGATTACTTTAACGCTGACCGCTCTGCCAAATGCTACAATTACCACTGATGCACCTTCATGCATTAGTGATGAAGATGGTGTAATAGATATAACTGCAGTAGATGTAGATGGGGTTATGATGACCAGTATTGATGGTGTTACGTTTACCACGAATATCCAATACAATGGATTAGCAGCTGGAGCTTATACAGTATATATTCAAGATGAAAATGAATGTATCTCTACATACGATGTTATTATTCCAGAAGGTTTAGAGATTTTGTTCACCACATTTACTTCAGTATGTGATGATAATGGGACGAATACGGATCCATCCGATGATTTTTATACGATCACTTTATTTATTGAGAATAATAAAGGCAATAATGGATTGTACAGTGTAATATTCAATGGGTCTACTCAATATACATATTCATATGGTAGCAATGAATCATTTACAATACCAGCGGATCAGGGGAATAATATAGATTTCGTTATTGCTGACAACCAATTCCTTTGTGCTGAAAATCAGACTTTTGGACCTTTAAATCCATGTTCTACAAATTGTGAAGTAAGCATTGATGTTTTAGATTTCGTATGTAATGATGGTGGCACAGAAACGGATCCATCTGATGATTTCTATACAGTAACGATCAATGCTTCAGCAATGAATGGGTCACAGAATAATACTTACAATGTATTTCTGGACGGTGTCCTTTTGTATAACTTTGATTATGAGGTAGCCGAAACATTTCAGGTGCCGGCAACTGGTAATAACTTAAGTATAACATGTCAGGATAATGAGGATGTACAATGTCAATCGTCTCAAGAAATAGGTCCACTTGTTTCTTGTAGTGGAGGATGCCAAATCACTTTGGATATTATATCGGCAGTTTGCTCAAACAATGGAACAGCAACTATACAATCGGACGATTTTTATACCTATACTATTAACGGAAATATAATAAATGGAGATGCACTAACTCAATTTGAATTATTTGTCGATGGAGTAAGTCAAGGTTTATTTAATTATGCCGAAGATGTAGTATTTGACATCAATGCGGATGATATGAATCATATTATTTCTATCAGCGATAATGCCAACTCTGGATGCGTTGATGCATTTACGACAGAACTATTAGCCAATTGTTCTACAGATTGTGAGATTCTACTTAATGAGATAGAAGAGGAATGTTTTGATAATGGTACACCGCAAAATTCAGATGATGATTATTACGAAATCACAATAAATACATCTTCCGTAAATGGAGCATCGAATCAGATGTTTAACTTACTTGTAGATGGTTCATTTATAAGTGCTTACCCTTATAACCAAGATAATATTATTACCATACCAGCGGACAATGTTATTCATACGATCTTAATCCAAGATAGTGAAGAATTAGCTTGCGAGCTGCAATTAGAAACTACTCAATTGATATCGTGTTCCAGTACATGTCTGAATGAACTTACTATTCAAGATTTCGAATGTTTTGATAATGGGACATCGACAGATATTGATGACGATTACTATGAATTTGATCTAATAGGCACACTATTGAACGGAGATGGAAATACAAGTTTCCAATTGTTTGTAAACGGTGTACTTGAGAATACATACAATTACAATGAATTGATCAATCTTACACTACCTGCAGACAATACTGTCCATACATTTATAATCGAAGATATAGATGATTCGTCTTGTACTTCTGAAATCCAAACTGACGTGTTAGTATCCTGTTCTACGGATTGTGAGATCGTTTCTGAAAACATCATTTATGAGTGTTTTGACAATGATACACCGACTGACCCATCAGACGATTACATTGAAATCACTGTCAACGCATCGGCTACCAATGGATCTACCACTAATATGTACAATCTATATTTTGATGGGGTATTAGAAGGAATATTTACATATGGGGAAGCACAGACTTTTACACTGCCGGCAGATGGTCAAGTTGTTATGTTAAGATTCCAAGATAGTCAAGATCTACAATGTGATCTAGAGGTAGAGACCAGCCAACTTTCACCTTGTTCAGACGGTTGCTTGATAGGCTTGAATGTTATAAATGTAGAATGCTTTAACAATGGGACACCGACGGATATTAATGACGATTACTATGAAATTACAATTGAAGGCGAAGTTCTAAATGGTACACCCTCACCTAATTTTGGTATAGTGGTCGATAATGTACCTCAAGGAAACAGTCCGTATGGTGTAAACTACATAGTAACAATAACTGCTGACGGTCTGACGCACGTCATAGAGATAATTGATGAAAATGATGCTTCTTGTAGTGCATCTTACATTTCGGACGCACTTACTTCTTGTTCTACAGATTGTGAGATAGCAATTTTAGAATATACATCCATGTGTTTTGATAATGGAACATTGGACGACCCAAGTGATGATTATTATGAAGTGAGTTTCTCAACAAGTTCAATAAATGGATCTAGTGGATATAGTTTAGCTATATCTGGAGTAGCAGATAACAATTATAATTATGGAGAAGTGGTAAATCTTACCTTCCCAGCAGATGGGTCCAATCTCATTTTTGTTCTTACTGATTTGATAGACAATCAATGTAAAGCAAACCAAGTGGATGGACCGCTCGATCCATGTTCTAATCTTTGTACGATTGAGCCAATGATCATGGAGTCGGAATGTTTTGATAACGGTACACCGATAGACCCATCAGACGACTATTGGGAGATTACCCTATTTGTGAATCCTGCGAATGGAGAAACAGCACCAACTTTTGATTTAAGAATTGATGGGACACTGGCGGGTACCTATCCATATAGTCAAGATAATGTGATTACTATACCTGCTGATAATTCTACCCATCAAATAACGGTAAGTGATAGTGATGATGTGACATGTGATGCAACTGTGATTACCGAGCTACTGGGTTTCTGTAGTACACCATGTGAGATTACTGCGAGTTACGACAATGTCTCTTGTGACAATAATGGCACAAATGACACCTCGGATGATGATCTGTATTTTGTTGATTTGTTAGTGTCACATCCGAATGTTGGACAATTTGAAATACCTTCTTTTTCTATATTTGGAATGTATAATCAAGTGATCAATATTGGCCCATTTAATATATCAGATGGAAATCAAATAATAGAAATTTACGATGCCGATCAAAATCTTTGTTTTATTGATTTGGAATTGATTCCACCTTCTCCATGTAGTGATTGTGTGCAAACTGCAGATGGCGGAGCGGGAGGCACCATTTCTTGTGATATATCCTCTATAGAACTTATAGGTTCATCCTCTGAAGTAGGTATGTATTCTTGGTATGGTCCAGCTGGAAATTTAGTCAGTCAAACGTTAGAAGCTACAGCTGTGAGTATAGGTACTTATACATTTACTGTATTATTTGACGATGGTTGCGAAGCAGAAGATTCAGTAGAAATTATTGCTGATATTGATCTACCAATTGCTTATTTGACTAGTGACGGAGACATTACTTGTTCTAAACCAACAACTATCTTAAATGGTGGCGAATCTGGTTCTACAAATGAATTTATTTTTTACTGGTATGATGAAAATAACAATCTAGTTTCACAAGAGCAAATATTCGAAACAGATATACCAGGTGTCTACTTTTTACAGGTAGAGACAATAGGTAACAATTGCAAATCAGCGTTAGAGCCGGTTCAGGTCGTTGCTAATATAAATGTGCCAACAGCAATCATTTATGCTGTTCCAGATAGTGTTATAGATTGTGTCATCAAAACTTTAACATTGGTAACTGATCCTGAAGAGAATGTCAATTATACATGGATAGTCAATGGGCAACCTGTTGAAAATGTAGTTCAACTGGAAGTCACAGAAATTGGGATTTATGGATTAATGGCAGTAGATACGATTACGGGTTGTACGGGTGATGCGGACATCGAAATATCTAGTTTAGTGGGTTATCCAAATATTAATTTAGATGCTCCAGAAATGCTAGACTGTGACAGCGATGAAATATCTATAGTTGCTACTAGTATTCATACTGGAGATGATTTCACTTCAATGTGGCAAGATGAAAACCTAAATGTTATTCTTATGGATGAGGATGAACTATTGGTTACCCAGCCAGGGCTCTATTTTTACACGCTCACAGATAATGATAATGGATGTGAAAATACAGACTCCATCATAATTGAGCTGATTGAGAATGATGTTGAGATCATAACTACACCAGAAATAACTTTTATAGATGGACAAAGCGTGACACTTACTGCAACTGTGAATCTGAACACATCTGAAATTGGAAGTATCCTATGGACACCGAATGAAAACTTGAGTTGTGCTACTTGTTTGACAACTCAAGTTAGTGATCCTACCGATAGTATATACGTAATCACGATTACTGATATTTACGGATGTGTTGATACGGCACAGGTGAGATTAGATAGAACAGAAAGACCGGAGATCTTTATTCCAAATGTATTTAATCCTAATAGTAATTCAGGGAATAGCAAGTTTATCATTTACGGAAATACTGAAGTAGATCGAATTCTAAATCTCAAAGTATTTGATAGATGGGGTAATATGGTGTACATATCACAGACTATGGAACTCAATAACTCCTCTAGTGGATGGGATGGAACGTATAATGGACAGGACGTAGAACAAGGGGTTTATGTGTATCTTATCGAAGTTTTGCTGGGCGATGGATCTGTGAAAGTTTATCATGGCGATCTGACAGTAGTTAGGTAATGTGGAATATTTTCAATTGAATTGAAAACGACCAAGCAAATTGGCAACGGTTTTCGTTTATTTGATACGTATTCCAAAAATGTGACAAATGAAAAGCATAAATGGTAAATTATTCAATTTGACATTTGTATGTATAATGTTAATGAATATAGGCTGTGTTACACAATCAAGCGCACAAGTCGTCCTATACCTTGAGATGATGGGCGAAGAAAAACCCATCAAGTACTATGAAGGTCAGATGTTGTCTTTCAAATCTGCCGAGTATCCTGACGAGTGGCAGGATGTCAAAATCGATAGGATAATGGATGATGAAAAATTTGTTTTATACGATGGTGACATGTTGAAGATGTCTGATATTATAGAAGTGAGAAGAACTCGTGGTTGGGCAAATACGATTGGATACATGTTACAGACATTTGGAGTTGCTTGGTTTGGTTTTGGGGCTATAGCTCACTTTACTACGTCTACTTTTGCTTTTGGTGTAGACACGCTTGCAATTGGAGCTACAGCTATAGCTTCTGGCTGGATTATTCGAAAGTTTTTGAAGTATAAAAAGTACAAGATAGGTCGAAGATATAGGCTTAAGATTTTGGACTTGAGTTGGCCGGACCCTGTAGGAGGTACAAGCGGTGGTTGATAAAATTTAAATTCTTCAAAAATCGTGATTTAAAATTGCTATTTCGTAACACACAAAAGCCTACCTTTGGAAGTCGATGACGGAGACAAAAAAGCGTTTGCCTAATATATTGACAATGTTTAGAGTGGTACTTGCAATTGCATGTACTTATTTCGCTATCCAAGGCGACCAACAGTCTCTAACGATCAGTCTTATTCTTTTTTTGATTGCTGGATTCACTGATTTCTTAGATGGTTATCTCGCACGAAAATGGAAGACAGAATCAAATTTTGGTCGAATTACAGATCCAATTGCTGATAAGTTATTAATTCTTGGAGTCTTTTTTTCTTTTTCGATGCATGATGTAGTTCCATTGCTTTTTACGTTGATCATTTCATTTAGAGAAATCTTACTGACAGTTATCAGGTTAGTACTAGCTCCGAAAAAAGTAGTTATAGAATCTGCACCGAGTGGTAAATTCAAAATGTTTTTTCAAGGAGGCGCCTTAATAACTATCTACTTAATGATGATCTTTAACAAACCCTTGAAAGAGACTTTTAGTGTGAAGACTTTTGAGTGGACGATCTATGGTTTACTTCTTTGTGTAGTGGCAATTACATTATATTCTGGGTTTGAGTTTTTTATTAAGAATAAGCGGGCGATTAAGAAGTTAATATGAGTGCTCACTTCGGCTTCGCTCAGTGAGCGGTGTTTTCGCAGAAAATACCCGTTTCGCAGATGATTTAGTCAGTGCAATTTTACTACCCTTTTTGTAGTAGCTTTCCTCTTTTTTCGATTCACATACAAATTAGTTACAAAATCAAAATGGTTATCATTATTTAGATCTGCAATGTCAGTTATATTTTCATTAATATCTAAAGAAGGTTTGATTAATCTAAATTCATCATTCGGCTCATTGATTCGAATATGTCGTTCATATATTACATCCTCATCTCTATCCATATCTACATCTACTACTTTGATCGGGGATTGTGACCAAGTAAGTTCTATTTCTTCGAAAGTTCCGTCTGAAAGCCCTTTTAATACTAACTGTTCTCCATATGTCGATCCAGTGAAGTCAGTAGTGCCATCATTATTATAGTCAAATGGGACAAAAGGGTCATCTAAGTTGATAATTGTTGGATTTGGATGATTTAAAATAACTTCTTCTGCTACAAACGAAATTGTTTGACTCGATACAAAATTAAAAATCATACATAATAGAAGTGAATATATAATTCTAGACATATTGAATCGGTTTAATAAATTAGTATTGTTTAAAAATACAAGCAATAAAGTGATCTTAATTTTCATTGGTTGTGTTTTGAATATCGCAAAATTAGATTAAAGATAGTACTGAAAAAATAATGTGTTACGTTACAACTATTGTAGATGTTTTAATCATTATTGCCTATTTAAAATATTGGTTTTATTAGTTGAAATATACAATAACCACAATATTCTATATCTATGGAAGTTGTTGATATTAAAATTTTCCTTGTTACGCTATTTTATGGAATACAACCTTCTTATTAAAAGTATCAGTCTTTTTTAAGGTGTGCTACATTTCCATGTAAAAAATTTCCTTCTATTTATAATTTTTAGGTTCTCCCGAAGAAATGGATGAAAGCTCGATTGGTTCCAAATTTACAATAACTATATTTGACTTCAAGATGTAGACAAAAATTTATAATCGGTAATAGCTCAAGCTCTTTTGAATCAAAACAAAAAATACAATTCTAAAATTCTTCTTTTTGGAGAATATACAGTGCTTCATGGCTCTAAAGCGTTGGCGATGCCGTTTTCTAGGTTTTCGGGGGAATGGATCTTTGATAAAGCACATAAAAGTAGACAAGAAATACAAAGACTAAAACAATACCTCTTGACGATATACAGGTCAGGTAAGATTGACAATTTTGATTTTGATGCGTTAGAAAGAATGACTTCTAAAGGTTTAGCATTTGATTCCAATATTCCTCAAGGATATGGTGTAGGAAGTAGCGGGAGTGTAACAGCAGCTGTCTATGATCTATTCTACAAACACAATGAAAGAGTATCCGTCAACGAATTAAAATCTACATTGGGGCTCATAGAATCTTGCTATCATGGATCTTCGTCTGGTATAGATCCTTTGGTTTCTTATTTATCCCAACCTATATTAATCCATAATAAAGAAACTGTAGAACTTCTTGATAGCGTTAATGAAGAACTAAACAAGTCACTTTTTCTTGTTGATACCTCTATCCAAAGACGCACAGCGCCCCTAGTAGAAGCATACCTAGCCACAAGAAGAGAAAGTGAACAATTCATAATGGAGATGCAAAATATTGCAGCTATCAATGATGATTTGATTTGCAGCTATTTGTTGGATGATAGAGAATTATTTACAAAAAAGATGAAAGAGCTAAGTCAAGCTCAATACAAAACCATGAGTATGATGATCCCAAATCAATATAAGGAGATGTGGAAATCAGGCATAGAATCTGGGCAGTATAGTATGAAACTTAACGGTGCTGGAGGAGGTGGTTTTCTTATGGTAATGAAACATGATTCTAAATGTTTGTTTAAGCATCAATTGATCGCTATTGTGTAAGTTTTAAGAATATGATTTTTATCCAAAACAATTACTTGATTCGTAATATATCTTAGGAAATAAAAGTCCTACCTTTGTGCCTTCAAAATTTAAGTCTATAAATATTTAAGCATGAGTAATGTAAGAGTAAGATTTGCACCTAGTCCAACCGGGCCATTGCATATCGGAGGAGTCAGAACAGCATTGTACAATTATCTTTTTGCCAAGAAAAATGATGGAACTTTTATCCTTAGAATCGAGGATACAGATTCCAAAAGATATGTGCCCGGTGCAGAGGAATACATTATGAAATCCTTAGAATGGTTTGGGCTTATACCTGATGAAGGACAAGGAATTGGTGGGGAATATGGGCCATATAGACAGTCAGAAAGAAAGGATATTTATGGCAAATATGTGCAACAGTTAGTGGAGCAAGGTGATGCATATTATTGCTTTGATACTTCGGAAGAATTGACTGCATGGAGAGAAAAGAATGAGGCCCAAAAGATATACGGTGTAAAGTATAACCATGCTTCTCGTATGAATATGAGAAACAGTCTTTCACTCTCAAAAGAAGAGACAGATAGACTATTAAAAGAGGGAGACAATGTAACTGTAAGGCTAAAAATTCCTACAGGAAGAACAATCAATTTTACTGATGCGGTCAGAGGAGAAATGTCTTTTTCTTCTGATGAATTAGATGAAAAAATTATCCTAAAAGGAGATGGTATGCCGACTTACCACTTAGCAAACATAGTTGATGACCATTTAATGAAAATCACTCATGTCATAAGAGGAGAGGAGTGGTTGCCAAGTACAGCCCATCATATATTGATTTATGAACTGTTCGGTTGGACGGCGCCTTCGTTTTCACACCTTTCACTTATACTAAAACCAGTGGGTTCTGGAAAGTTAAGTAAGAGAGATGGAGCTAAGTTTGGTTTTCCAGTCTTCCCACTCGAATGGTTTGATGAGAAAGATCAGAAGACTTACCAAGGTTTCAAGGAGGACGGATACTTGCCAGAAGCTGTGCTAAATTTCATATCGCTTCTTGGATGGAATCCGGGTACTGATGAAGAGATTTTTACCCTAGATGAACTGGTACAAATATTCGATCCTGAAAGAATTGTCAAATCTGGTGCTAAGTATGACGTTGATAAATCTAGATGGTTCAATCAACAGTATATAATTGCAAAACCAAATACAGAGTTAGCTGATCTGCTTATGCCAATGGCAAAAGAAAGAGGATACGATGTGTCAGAAGACTTTATGATCAAGTTTGCAGAGTTGATGAAGGAGAGAGCTGAGATGATTCCTGATTTTTTTACAGCAGGAAGTTTCTTTTTCGAAATGCCTGCTGAGATCGATGAGAAGATGGCAAAGAAGAAATATAAACTTGAAAATAGACCTCACTTTGATGCTTTGATAGCTTCAATGGAAGGAATGCAACAATTTACTTCTTCAGCGCTAGAATCAGTAGTGAAATCATATATCGCTGACCATGAATTGAGCTTTGGAGCCATCATGCCTATATTGCGACTTGGAGCTTGTGGCACGATGAAAGGACCTGACCTATTCGAAACGATGGAATTATTAGGCCAAGATACTGTAGTGTCAAGAATGAAAGATAGCATTGAAAAGTTCACAGCATTAAAAAACGCACAGAATGGCTAAGAAGAATGAGAAGAAACAAAAACCGAATGTGCATGAAGAGCTTGATGGATTTAATATCAAGATCAATGCATTTGGTGAGATGGAGACCACTATCCCAATTGAGAAACTGAATGCATTTCTCAATCAGAATGTAGAGGATAAGAAATTGGGTAGTGGAGACGAAGAGGAGTAGTTTTGTAATCCAGTAAATTCATTCTTAAGATTCATCTTCTTTATTAATAACAACATCGTGGAGATAATATTTTTGGTTAATAGGACCTCCCATGACTTCGATTTTGGTAGAAATGATTTGTCCTTCTTCTAGATGAATGACTTCGTCTGAGATCACTTTATAAATATTCACAATCTTTCCTGTCCAAAGAAATACCGGTAATACGATCTTGCCGGGGATGGATAAGATAACAATATCTATAGACCCATCTTCTTTTCGAGGTGATGTAACAGTAGCAGTTATTGCTGTTTTATTAGGTCTTAGTTGCATAATATGGTTATTTAAGAAAGTCTATGCCGAAGTGATTCGACACAGACATTATGAAGGCGTATTATTTACGTGTGGTCTTACTTTTACTTGCCCTTGTTTTTGGCTTAACTACAGCAGGCTTGTTGTCCAGCTCTTCTATGTCCATTGGCGTTGGCTCATTTTCAGTTCCACTTGAAGATGCATTTGCTGCATCCATTTGTGGACTAGGTGAACTAGCTATACTTTCTGACAATGAACCTCCAAAAGATTCTGGTTGAGGCGCGAAATCTTCTATTGACGATTCAGCTGCACCTTCCACAATAGCTTGAGGAGATGGAATGTTTCTGTTAGAAGAACTTATGCTGCCTTCCATTTGCAATGGGCTTGGCAGATCTTCAGATGTACGCAAAGTATCTATGCCATTGGTTGGGGTCTTAAGCGAGCCCTCATTAATGACATTAAAATTTAGAGTTGTCATAATGATATTTTTAAAATGTGATCAAATGATAAGTTCTAAAGATATAGAATGCTTATCTGATTTCCTGCATCGATGGTGCCACTTACAGTCTTATTGTTTGCCTTAGCAGCATTCAACATGATAAACATATTCGTCACACCATCCGTGGATAGTTGGCCTATTTTTCTCCAACCTATCGTAGCGATGTTTGCGTAGGCGTTTTTTGAGTGAGGAGATGCGAAAGTTCTTAAGACTTGTTTATTTGAAAAATTCATAAATTTTTGTTTTAAGATTTAGTAAAAATTGATTGAAGTTATTAGTTGAGGTACGCTATGTGGATAAAACTTTTATCTACTTGCACATTTACTGTCTTGTTATTAGCCCCTGCCTCATTTAGCATAACAAATACATTAGTGACACCATCTGTAGATAGTTGACTTACTTTTCTCCAGCCTACAGATTCAATATTTGCCCAGGCATTTTTAGAATGGGGACTAGCAAATGTTCTGAGCACCTGTTTATTAGTGGACCAAGAACTTGCGTTTCCAGATTTCACATTTGCAGTAATATTGTTTCCAGATCTAGTGATGTTTGTGACCTCAACTTGAGAATCCGTATTTGCATATGTTTTACTATTTGGATTCGAAGTATTAGTAAATGCAGTATTTCCAGTAAGAGGAAATGGATCAGTTGTGTCTCCACTATTGTTCTTATCGTTCAAATCTCTGCTGCCATCCGCTTGTTCAATATCCACTAAGTAGTGATTCTCATCTGTATTATTTCCTTGGTTTTCATCAATGTGTTCGATGATCATTCCTTCTCCAGGGATGTGCGCATCAAATCCACTCTTCTGACGATTTGATAGTAGGAAATACTCTTGACTGTTAGCAACTCCTATAGGAATCTTGATTATATCTTGATTGATATTGTATGGTTTTAAGGTTATGCTTTGGGAACTATTTAAAATTACGGTGGGATTTACCCAACCACATTTTACTTTGCACCATGCTGTCGGATGAGCAGGCGTATTACCACCATTGTTCCAACTTCCACCAGCCATAAGGTCCCATCTCCCTGTTCCGCTTGAAGAACCATCGGTATCATATAAATCAGGCAATCCGCACAATAAGTGACCAAGTTCGTGCGCCATCACACCCACTTTACCATCTTCTGGCGCCATGAAATACTTATCGATTTTGACACCATCCACAGTTTTAGGAGAAATGCCCCATTTGTGAGACCAGAAGTCACCATCGTTACCTGTGACCTCTGCTCCTGTTCCTGAACAGATGACAATAAGCGCTTCCACAGAGCCATCACCACTGTTGTCATATTGACTAAAATTAACAAAGGGCTGAGCAAGGTCAATAACATCTTCTACACATTTTTGTGCATTGTTTGGGTAAGCATTGAAACCAAAACCTCCATCAGTATAGAAAGCTTTTGAATTCGGAGCTCTAAACCAGCCATTCGTTAGTCCTCCTTGACCTTTTACTTCGCCTATCACATCTAATGCACCATATGATACCTCTTTGTAGAAATCCCTCATACTTCCAGTCGCATAAGAGCCTTGAGGAAACAACATATTGTTAAAATGATTTTGACTAGTTCCGGCTGCTTTATCAGAAAAATCTACTAGCAAGACAATGGCTTTTTTAGTCCCAATAACTGCTGCTTTCTCAGCTCCGATGCTATGGTCATGGGCACGCGTTTTTCTTGGTCGCTCCTTGATAAGGGTATAAGTTCGCAGGTCGAGAATATCAATTTCATCGATATCATCAAATCCTGCTTCACTAAGGAATTTTTGTTTTGTGCTTTGTATTCTTTGTTCTAATCCTGGGGAAGGAGGACAAACGCACAAGCATTCATGTTTCTTAGACATATTTATTGATTTTAAAAATTAGGGTTACTCTGTTTAGGCTTTTCACCATACACCTTAAAGTGAGATCTCAAAAACTTAATCGCAAGGTATGGGCAGGTGGCAATCGTACCTGTATTTATATTCCTTATACTGAAAAGGGTTTTTTCCTGTATTAAATAGGATTATCCCTGTATCTGGGTTTATCTTTAAGATCTGATATAAGAATTACATATCTTTGAAAATCAATCTTTTATTAACTTTAAAAAATCAAACCAAATGTCAAACACTAAATTATTAGTACCATTATTAATAGGATTAGCTGCGGGTGGCGCACTTGGTTATTTTGTGTGTAGCCAATCTGGCGGGCCTACAGATTTGCATTCTAGCAGCCTAATAAGTAACAGTGAAGCGATAAGTATGATCGATTCCCGCAGGGCACAGTCACCTAACGATCCTTTTAGTGGACATTTAGAGATTGGGGCCCTATTATCATATATCCATAATGTGCAAGAAAGATGTAATGTGATAGGGGCAGAGTTTTCGGGACTTGAATATTATTTTGCAAATCACAGCGATAGTAGACCTAGTTCATGGAATGAAGGATCATTAACTACAGTTATATATCCAACATATAAATCAGGAGGAAATCATATTCCTTTTGACCCTTACTTGTCTTCAGAAACCAGTAAAATAAGTGTGTTGGATATAAAAGCTAATTTGACTCTACACGGTAGTAGTGCTCACGTGCTCAATAGGGCGAACATGTCTCCACCAAAACAGCCTCACACATATTGAGAACTAAAATGACTGTAATTGATCTACTTGGAAAAGCAATAATCCCTATGGAATCTTTAACCCTCCTTATTGGGGTTATCTATTCAAAGAAATATTGGAATTCCCCCTGCAAGTATATTTTGGTCTATTTGTTTGTTGTTTTCATACTTGATAGCCTAGCCGGATTAGTTTTTAGTACAAATAATCAGTGGTTGTATAACTTAATAAGTTTTTTTGAGTTATCCATTTTGACTTTTGTTTTCTATAGGTCTACTATAAAAATTTTGCATAAGAGAGCCATCGCTGTACTTTTTGTTTTAAGCACGTCAATGTTGGTAATTGATGGAATTTTCATTACTCAGTCGTTTCAAGGCTATCTTAGCTATGGTTTTGGTTTATCAAGTATATCAATAGCAACGATGTGTTTTATATATTTGAATGCAATAGCCAGGACAGAGAAGATTCTTAATGTGTCTAGAATTCTTCTTTTTTGGGTTGTAGTGGGACTATTATTTTATCATTTATGCGTATTGCCTATTACCGTGATGGTAAATCAATTGGATGACATAGGCAATCCAGAGAATTTACTACTGATTCAATCCTTGTCTAGTATTGTGATGTATGTGAGCTTTATAATCGGATTTATATGGACCCAAAAAGAGTACAATACTTAATCGTACTGACAAGTCTTACGTTTTTCGCGGTCATCCTACTTTTGGTGGCTATGATTTTCTATTTGAGAAAAAGGAGGGTTCAGTTTATCATTGAAAATGAAGTAGCAAAAGCTAAATATGAAGAGCAGCTTCAAGAAGCAAAAATTGAAATAACCAATCAGAACTTGAAGAATATCAGTTGGGAATTGCATGATAATATTGGTCAATTGCTACTAGTAGCGGCTATGGAGACTAAAATGCTAATGCAAGAAAAGACAATAGAATCACATAAACTAGGAGAGATAGTAGATATCTTAGCTAAGAGTATTGAGCAAATAAGAGGCCTTTCCAAAACTCTGAATTTTGAGGCAATTCAGAAAATGGGACTGAAAGAGGTATTGGAAAACGAAGTTGATAGATTGCAAAGATTAGAACTTATTCAGACTAGACTCACAATTGATGCATCAGTCATAATAGAAAAGAGCCAAGAAATTATTATTTTTAGGATGTTACAAGAGTTTATTTCAAATACATTGAAACATGCTCAAGCTACAAAGTTAAGCATCAAAGTAACTTCCGATAAAGGGAAAGTTACAATTGAAGCCTCCGATAATGGGATTGGTTTCGAGGAGAAAAAAGTTAAGGTAAATAATGGACTGTTAAATTTAGAGAGCCGATCAAAGTTGATTGATGCTCAGTTTAGTTTGATATCCTCTGAAGGGAACGGGACTAAAATGCTAATTATTTTGAACTAAAAATCGAATAGGCATGAAGAAGTTTAAGATCGTGATAGTTGATGACCATCTACTATTTTCTAATTCATTGAAAAAATTAATTGAGAGTTTTGGTGATTATGAAATCTCAAAGCAATTGGTCAATGGTAAAGATTTTATAGATTATATAAGGTCGGAGGAGGCTAAGCCGGATTTGGTTTTACTAGATGTGCAAATGCCTGTGATGGATGGAAGAGAAACAATGGCATGGATATCAGATCACTTGCCTGATCAAAAAGTACTCATACTATCTATGAATGATGATAAATCGTCAATTATTCAATTATTAAAACTTGGTGCAAGAGGCTATATACTTAAGGACATAAATCCATTAAAATTTAAAGAGGCAATTGGAAAAGTTATTCATTCGGGGTTTTATCATTCTGAATGGATCAGTACAATTATGTTTGAAGAAATGAGTAGAGATTCGAATAGCGATGAGTTATTATCAGACAAGAAAATAGAGTTTTTGAATAAAGTCTGTTCTGATAAAACATATAAAGAAATAGCGGGTGAGATGTTCCTCAGTCCAAAAACCATTGATGGTTATCGAGCCAATTTATTCAAAAAACTAAATGTAAAGAGTAGAGTAGGATTAGCCATGTATGCTATAAAAAGTGGTCTGATAAAGATTTAGAATCGTTTTACCTCCCACCGGGCCGATAATGACAGTATAAACTAACATGAAGATGATCGTCCGTACCAACATGTCGCAATGTCCGAAAGCCTAATACTTTAAAATACCAGGACATGATCTTATTTCTAAATTCGTTTCTGCCATTGGTTCTTAGGTCTATTGCATATGCATATCCGTCTTTTTGCTTGTAATGTAAAGTACTTTTTGCAGTCTTGAGCCCCATTTTTTTGTAGTCTTCAGGAACTCGGCTAGCGTCTGTGATGATCATATTCTTGTCTATCAAGATGAAAGTACTAATGCCCATTCTTAAAATGGGATGCATTTCTGTTATTTCTTTTTGGAGCGATGGATTTTTCATGTTTCCCGAAGAAATAAAAAATAGACCATATGCACAGTATACACCAACAAGCGCTACAGCAAAAAGGCTCCTACGCTGCAGATTATCTTTATCGCCAATTTTTTTAGTTAATCGACGATAAATGAAAGTCATGTAAATAAATAGGATAAGAGCAGTAAGGACTGCACCTCCGGCAAGTGACATCCATGCTCCTAAACTATAATTGGTATGGATAGAAATAGACCCACGAATCAAAAGTAAAAAGGGCAGCACTATGACCAGTACTACCCTAAATATTTTGAATAAGATGCCCATTCGGTTTCTTATTTATAGCCCTATAACTTCAGGTGCCATTCCCATATTACTAAATCCACCATCATGGTAGAGGTTCTGCATGGTTACATATCTCGTAAGGTCAGAGAACATAGCTACACAGTAATCAGCACATGCTTCAGATGGTGCATTTCCTAGTGGAGACATCTTCTTTGAATAATCGAAGAACTCTTGGAATCCTTTTACCCCCATCCCTGCAGTTGTGAGTGTTGGAGATTGAGAGACAGTGTTTACTCTTACATTTGCTTTTTTAGCCCAGTGATAACCGAAGCTACGAGCAAAACTTTCAAGTAAAGACTTTGATTCTGCCATTTCATTATAATCTGGGAATACTCTTTGAGCGGCAATGTATGTCAATGCTAAGATAGAACCCCAATCATTTACTGCATCCAACTTCATTGCTGTTTGCATCAATTTATGAAAAGATATTGCTGAAATATCAAAGGTCTTCTGCATCCAATCATAATTGATATCATTGTATTCTCTTTTCTTTCTCACATTAAGTGACATTCCTATAGAGTGCAACATGAAATCCATCTTACCTCCCAAAATCTCTTGAGACTTTACGATTAGGTTTTCTAGATCTTCTAAGCTAGTCGCATCTGCAGGGATAACTTCCGCGCCAATTTTTTCGGCAAGTTCGTAGATTCCACCAAAGCGTAATGCTACTGGTGCGTTAGTAAGTGTGATTTTTGCCCCTTGAGCAACACATTTTTCAGCTACTTGCCATGCGATTGATTTATCGTCAAGTGCACCAAAGATGATTCCTCTTTTTCCAGCTAATAATCCGTTTGACATATTAAGTTTTTTTAGTTTGATACAAATGTAATTAATTTAGATTGATTGGTCGTCTGATTTATAGATATGCAATTGTTTTGAATATTAATCATCAACAATTTTTGGTCTGCCTCGTTGATTCCAATATCGTTGATTCTTAAATGTCGGAAGGTCAATGGTCCCCGGTTGAAGGCAAGTGGTATCTGTCAGTGAATGAAGGAAATCAATTAGTTGTGATTTTTCTATTTCGTTAAGATTAAGTGAGTCACTTGATAATGTTTGGTTGTTTATATCCAGTCCCATACCAGCGCCACCTGCATCATTATAAAAATCAATAACATCCTCCAGAGTTTCAAAAAGACCGTTATGCATGTATGGTGCAGTCAATGCTATGTTTCTTACTGTAACCGTCTTGATCGAACGGTCAAAATGTGGATGAGCATCGCTACTTCTTCCATTGTGACTTCTACCTAGGTCACTGTCAAGAATAGGATCTTCAGGGTTGTAACCCAGTGTAACTCCTAACACCTCTGATTCTGCATCTGTGTAAAATGGTGGCACAGAACCATTAAATACGGGTGCGAAATGACAAGTTCCACATGCAGCTTTCCCCATGAAAAGGTTGAACCCAGCAATGGCCGATTCAGTATAATTATCTGATTCATTTCGGGCATATTGATCAAATGGACTGTTAAAGGAGGTCAATGTATTTACATAAGATGCTATGGCGTTACTGATGGATCTTTGGCTAATATCTTTTTTTGAAATATCACCATATGCCGCTTCGAACATATTAATATATTGTTGACTTTGGTAGAGGCGTTTTTCGATTTTATTAAATCCAATGTTGAATTCTAGTGAATCCTCGACAACATGAGCCACTTGCTTTTCCAGATCATGTTCTCGCATATCCCAAAAGTACTTTGTTGAATATGCTACATCAATTAATGTAGGGGAATTTCGTTTAGCGAATACATTACGTTGATTTGTTGGGCTTTTAGCTAAACCATCAGTAAATCCCTGTTTTGGATTATGACAAGAAGAGCAAGACATATCCAAATTTCTTGAAAGTATAGGATCATAAAACAAAGTTTTGCCCAGTTCAATTGCATCTTTATTTTTAGTGTCATTATATGAATATTGAGTATAGAAATCTCGATCTAAAAAGTTCTCATCAAAAAGACTTGCTACGTGATAGTTTTGAGCATGTATGTGTAAAGAATTAGTATCCACCCCAATTGTTTTCTGGAGTGTGTACAAATCGTTATATATAGGATTGAATACCGTTTTCAGAAATTTCATTCTATCAAAACTATCAAAGTCGACGGCTGATTCTAATTGTGTCAATCCTCTTTTATAAGCAACTATTAAGTTTTGGAAAATTTCCTTTTGCTCTAAGTTTAGATTCTCACTGTAAAATGAAAATGCTTTTAGCATCGCTGATAAACTGCCCGAACTCTCAGCTATTGAATTTCCTGACCCTGGTGTATCAAACCCTGTCAAGCCAAGTGTAAATAACCTCACAATTCCAGATCTCAGAAATTCAAATGAATTTTGTGGTGTTATTGTATTATTGAAATGGCTTTCTTTGATAAAGGTGATAGCCTCAGATAAGTCTTTAGTTTTATCTTTTATCTCAGAAATACTTTCATTAAGATCGTCAATAAATATCAATTCATCTAATCTTTGCAAACCATTTGGTGGAATTAAGTCAACTTCTGAAACTTCTTTATGCAATTTATTGAGAGGCCCTCCATTTACATACAAATACACATATTCAGGTTCAAAATAATCGAATATGAATTCTATCTTCTTATATGCTAGTCGAGTAACAACCAATTGGTTTTGTATACTTTCTAATGTAAGGGTTTTACTTTCGGAAATTTGATTTAACTGTAATAATTCATTCTCAAATGAGATGAAATCTATTTTGTATTGCTGGACAATCTTATCAGTAGGAGACTGTTTTACGTCAATGTAATCCTGCTTTATTGGGGAGCAACCAATAAGTATGAAAATACAGAGGATAATAAATAGATTATTCAATATCAAATTTGTATTGTATTATACAATAAGCAAATATATAATTATCGCAGCAAAATTTGAGTTAATATTTTTGATAAAGCTTGTATAGTTTGAAAAGTAAGGACTTGTCTAATTACAGATGAAATCTGTAAATAAACTGAAATTTTGCACTTTTTGTAGTCGAATAATAAATGTCACACTACATATCTGCACATTTGTAGATCCATATGAAGTTATTTTCTATTTTTGATACATATTATAAGAAATCGTCATAAGATGGAAGGTAAAATAAAAGTAGGAATCGTTTTCGGAGGCAGGTCGCCTGAGCATAATATCTCGCTCTTGTCTGCATACAACGTAGTTGCCAATATTGATAGATCAAAGTTCGAACCTGTGTTATTGGCTATTGATAAAGAAGGTTTATGGCACTATGGAGGTGATGTGATGACAATTTCAAATCCTACGGATGCCGCAAAAGTAGCCCTTCCTAAGTATGATAATACGGTATATGTAAGTCAAAATGCACACGACAGAGCTATAATAGAGGTGAAAACTGGGAAAGTCATTACAAAAATCGATGTGCTTTACCCAGTGTTGCATGGCGCATATGGAGAAGATGGTGCTATACAAGGAATGGCAAAAGTGGCGGGACTTCCTTGTGTAGGATGTGGAATATTAGGATCTTCTGTTGGAATGGATAAGGATGTAACAAAAAGATTGTTGAGAGATGCAGGGATTGGAATTGCGGATTTTGTGACTCTAAGAAAAGGATACAACGATCATCTTAGTTTTGAGGAAATAAGCAAAAAGTTAGGAAAAGAGTTATTCATAAAACCTGCAAATCTTGGCTCTTCGGTAGGTATCTCTTTTGTGAATAATGAAGTAGATTTTGATATTGCTGTTGCTAATGGTTTTCTCTATGATCCTAAAGTGATCGTTGAAGAAAAAGTCATAGGCAGAGAAATAGAATGTGCCGTTCTAGGTAATGAAAATCCACAGCCAAGTACGATAGGTGAGATTCTACCCAAAACAGAATGGTACACATTTGAGAATAAGTATATCGACGATGATGGTGCAGGACTTGCGATCCCAGCTGATATAGGAGAGGAAAATACCATAAAAGCAAAGCAGATAGCAATTGGTACCTATGTAAACTTAGAATGTTCCGGTCTCACAAGAGTAGACATGTTCCTTAAAACAAACGGCGATATCATAGTAAATGAGGTAAATACACTTCCAGGTTTTACCAAGATAAGTATGTATCCAAAGTTGTGGGATCATGCTGGAATTCCATATCAGGACTTGATTACTAAATTGATTGAATTATCCATAGAAAAGTTTGAAGGTGAAGAACGATTGAAGTGCTAAGTTTTGTGATTCAAGGTATACAGATCTACTAGAAAAAATGGCAAGCACATATCGTATAGCAGTACAGCGAGACCTTGAAATTGAAGAGTTAATCTTGATTTGAGTCGTCTGATATTACCGATTGAAGGGATGGATTGTACGATGGAAATATAGTCAGACCTGGCGTGTCTGTTTATGTTACGTATATCCTCTCAGATCAATGTGGTGAGGCAAAGAAACCGAGGCGGGTAGTTGATGTGACTGTGATTGAGTGATAGGTATCGATTTGAAACAAAATGATCATAAGCCTCCTTTTAATCGGACACCACTAGTAGTAAACAAAATCACTTACCTATGAATTGCCCCATGATATAGACCGTTGTAAATTTGATTTAAATTTAGAATTTCTCAATTGCAAAAGTAACCAATACATAAAACCTACCGTACTAATGCTCAAACGCTAATAGTAAAAATTGCATATGTCTCAATTTTCTTTAATATATTGCGATATAGAATATCTACTTAAATAGTCATCTATGAATACTCGACCTGCCTTAAAAACACATTTGGATACTGTGGTTCACTTCTTTACGAAGATGGATGTGGAGATGATTTCTACACTTTTGGATGACCATATCTCATATCAGGATTATAATAAATCATTGTTTATAAGGAAGTTAGGAGATTTGTTTTTTGAGTTTTCGCAATTGGGAGATACTACACTTTTAGTAGAAAAAGGAGAGTGCTATGGTTGTAGTTGTGGCGTCTCTGGATTTACCTTTATCGGTAATAAGTCTCATTCTTATATAGATATTGTATTTGTATCTGATGCAAAAGGGCATATTTCTGATATATACGAATGTGGGGAATTTTTCAACAAAAGAGCAAAAATCACAAAAGATAATAGACTTTATCTTGATAAATATGTTGATTTTGATCTAGAAGAAGATGAAGATGATTCATGGGAAGGTGGTGATCCGTTTTTTGGTGATGATGATATACCGTTTTAGCAATTATCCTTAATTTTATACCTATAAATTCAACTACGACCATCATAATTCTGTTGTAATTTAATATATGCCTTCTGGCAATTAAAGAAGTAAATGCTATAATTTGAGAAAGACTAATTTTACGAAATTCATCAATTCCCTCACAGATGAAGAGTTGAGAGAAGAGATGGATAAACTATTTACTAAGTACAAGTCGATCAAAGAATACTATTCCATGGAGCTCGGTTCTGATGAAGATCGGAAAAAGTTATTGGACAAATCTAAAAATGGAATAGGTAAATTATATGAAAGATTCCGAACTAGATCTCGTCTGACCAAGGTTAATAATATACTAAAAGATATCTCAGCTATTTCTATTTTTGATCACGAACTAGCGGATGTGTATATTCATCATGTAGAGGTTGCTACTGATCACTTGAATTATTATGGATGGGCAAGAGATGCAGAATACAATCATTTGGAAAAGAGCTTTTTTAAAGCTGTAGACTTGGTTACATCTTCTCAAAGTAGAGATCAATTTGAAGGAAGACTAAACGACGTACTTAATAAGCTTAAAAATTATACCAACTTTGTAGATGAACTGGAAATCTATTTCGATGATAATTTGGTATAGTCTGCATGAGCTGGGGAATAACGAATTTCGATGAACGGTTTTATCGGAATTAGCTAAAGGCAAGGCTATTTTGCATGATTTTATGACTTCAAAGGTTAAAATCAGAGTTATTTTATCTAATGTGGCACTTTATCAAACTAAATACATATTTATTTGGTTAGATTTACATGTAGAGACAGTAACTAATTAAAATCACAGTCTTTTCTCCTATCCGCAGCATTTATTTTGTAAGTCTCCAGGCGGCCTATTTTCAGAGATTCAATTTCTTGGTTTCATTAAAAACCAAATAGTAATCAAGGACAAAAGATTCAATGAATATACTTAAACCCTTTTTCTAATCGATATTAATCGATTAGAATTCATAATAATAAAGACAAATGTCTAAAAAGCAGAAACCAACAATTAATGGTAAAAAGCTACCTGTCAAACAGCTTAAAAATCAACTTACAAAATTATTCGCTAAAGATAAATCTAAGAGACTCAATGCTAGCCAAGCTGGTAAAAAATTGAAAGTCGCTAATAGCCGTGATTCACTCGAACATGCAATCAAACAACTCGAAAACGAAGGACTACTTGTTCATACAAAAGAAGGAAAATACAAGTGGAATAAAAGAGCATCTATAGAAAATCAATCGAAACGATTTTCTGGAAAAGACTATATCGGAAGAGTAGATATGATCAGAACTGGTGCAGCATACATTGTTGTAGAGGAACTTGAAGATGATGTGTATGTCAATGAGAAAAACCTCAATGGCGCAATGAACAAGGACATAGTGAAAATCTATGTTCCGAAAATACCTGGTAAGAGAAAACCTGAAGGGAAAGTACTCAGTATAGAAAAACGATCTACAACCCATATAATAGGGAGATATCGAGAAGATAAAAAGTATGCAATCGTATATCCGCTGAATACAAACAATATCAAAGATGTATATGTACACTTTGATCAAGCCGCAGATGCGAAAGATGGTGACCCTGTAGT
>CAXBGT010000060.1:0-24726 GCA_963975265.1 uncultured Saprospirales bacterium | reverse complement strand
TATATGATGGCTGCCTAAATTTAACATCTTGTTCATATAAGATAACAGTGGTTGATAATACTCCACCAGTTGTGATATGTGATCAGAATACAACAGTAGCCTTAACGTCGGATGGTTGTGCGTATGTAAATGCGTCAGTATTTGATGATGGATCATACGATGAGTGTACAAATGTAACGTTCACTGTAAGAAGAATGGATAACGGAGTCCCGTGTGATACTGATTCTAACTGTACGCAAGAAGATGATGAGTTTTTCGATGGATATGTAAGATTTTGTTGTATTGATCAAGGAGCCGATGTAATGGTTGTTCTTAGGGTAACTGATGCTAATGGTAATGTAAATGATTGTATGGTTAATGTTGAGGTACAGGATAAACTTGCCCCTACTATAGCTTGCCCAGCACCTGTCACAGTATACTGTGATTTTCCTTACGATGAAGATAATTTAGCAGCATTTTTTGGTGAAGTTGTTATAAGTGATAATTGTGGAATATTGGTGCCAGTAGACGTAATTAATACGGAAGGATTAAATCAATGTAATATTGGAAGTGCAATTAGAACTGTAACAATAGGTACACCAGGTACTGATAATTTCGCTTCATGTACGCAAGTGATTTCTTTTGAAGCAATAGACTTATTTAACGATGGAGTAGAAGATTCTCAATTAGATACCGATATCAATTGGCCAGAGGATGTATTGTTACAAGGATGTGAAGATCCAACAGGTTCTGAATATTTGCCTGCTAACCTACCAGTTGGAAGTCAATTTCCTCAATACACTGAAGGTGTTTGTGATTTAGTAGGTGCTAACTATGATGATCAAATATTTCCTTTTAATAATCCAACTGGTGACGCTTGTTTTAAGATAGTTAGATCATGGACTGTAATTGATTGGTGCCAATTCGTTACTAATTCTACAGGGGGTACTACATACCCTTCATGGACTTATACTCAAATCATTAAAGTTAATGATAGTGAAGGCCCTACTGAGATAGTTACGACAGGACCAGAGAGTGTTTGTACTTTTGATTCTGAATGTGCTGATGGTTCAATAGAACTTGGTGCTACTTCTTCTGATATATGTACAAATCTATTAGATTGGTCTTATACTATATTCACGGATGCTGACAATGATGGCAAACTTGATGATATTTTAGTTGTCAACAATATACCTCAAGTATTTAACGGAAATGGATCTAATTCATTAGACGCTAGTGGAACGTATCCAATAGGTACGCATAAAGTGCTTTATACTTTCTCAGATAAGTGTGGTAATCTAACAAGCAAAGAATTTATTTTCTCTATAGTTAACTGTAAAGCGCCTACAGCATATTGTTACAATGGCTTAGCGGTAGATTTGATGGAAGACGAAAATGGTGGAGGAACTGTTCAAATGTGGGCTACAGATTTAGATGCTGGTAGTTCTCATCCATGTGGCTATGAAGTGTACATATCTTTCGATTCTATAGTAGTTTCTGCAATAGGAAATGTTGATGCTGGAAACGGAGTACTTATAGAAGTAAATAATGGAAGAGTATTCACTTGCGATGATTTAGGAGATAACTTCGTTGATGTTTGGGCAGGTGTTGTGACTCCTGAAGGAAATGTTATACAATCATTTTGTACAGCAACTTTAAATGTCCAAGATAATATGGGCGTTTGCCTTAATGGTCTTCTGGTAAATGTAGAAGGTAGTATTACTACAACTACAGCTACGAATCTGCAGAATGCAGAAGTTCAGTTACTTGGTAGTGAATTTGGAGTAGAGATGACAAGTGAAAATGGAGAATATGCTTTTCCAACAATGCCAATGGGAGGAACTTATTCTGTATCCCCTTTGAAGAATGATGATTATGTAAACGGTGTATCAACACTTGATTTGGTTATGATTCAAAGACATATATTAGAGTTGGAAGATTTAGCTAGTCCTTACAAAGTGATTGCAGCAGATATCAATAACGATGAAATAATCTCAGCAGGTGATTTATTACAATTGAGAAAATTGATACTAGGAACAATAATGGAGCTTCCAAATAATGGATCATGGAGATTTATTGATGCAAATTATGAATTTGTTGATGCAACTGATCCGTTTTCTGAGAATCTTCCTGAGTCATATGATATAGAGGCAATAAATGCTGATATGACAGTTGATTTTATCGCCATAAAAGTTGGAGATATCAATGGTAATGCAACTGCAAACTTAAATGATCAAAGTGTTGGTACAAGATCTGGTAATAAAATATCAATGAAAGTTGCAAATCAAACATTTGATGCCGGAAATAAGGTAGTGGTTCCAGTTACTATTTCTGAAGCAATGGTTGCTACAGGATTACAATTTACAATTGAAACGGGATCAACACTAAATTTTGCAGATGTCAATTCTGAGGCTATAAATATTTCAGAAGATAACGTTGGGTTTGCTACTTTATCTGAAGGTGTTATCACGTTAAGTTGGAATCATGCAACTGGTGTTACTTTAGATGAAAATGACGCTGTACTAGAATTAGTATTCACTGCTATGAAGTCTGGATCAATTGCAAAAGAATTGAACATTTCTTCAAATATGTTGAAAGCTGAAATGTACAATGACGACTTAGAAACAATGGATATTGAGTTTATAATTGAAGGTAGAGAAGATGTATTAGGAAACGAGTTTGTATTGTATCAAAACGTACCAAATCCATTTACTGAATCAACAGATATTACATTCGATTTACCCATATCAAAAGCTGGAACTCTTACAGTATTTGATATGACAGGTAAAGTAATATCAAGAATTCAAAGAACATTTGAAAAAGGAATCAATATAGTCACTCTTAATAGAGCTGATCTAGGTGCAGCTGGTGTACTTTACTATCAATTAGAGGTAGGAGAATACATTGCATCAAGAAAAATGATTCTGATTGATTAAAATACAAGTAGGTAAATTCTACTAAAGATTTACTGTTTTTGGGATAGGACCCTCCTTCACAATGTTGAAGGGGGTCTTTTTTTTTGTGCGAAATAGTCGATACAGTTAATAATGTCAGAGCAAATGATGCTAAATCAAAGTATTTGATCAAATGTTGAACTAGATATAAGGTCCAAGCATTAGTTATAATCTATACATATTGATACATTTGCCAAAGTTTGCATGTTTTACTACTTGTAAATTTAAATTATTGAAGAAATGGCTAGAATATTAGGTATTGACTATGGGACCAAAAAATGTGGTGTTTCTGCTACGGACGCGATGCAGATTATTGTATCTTCTGTTGGAACCATCCCAACTTCTGAACTATTCCTATATCTCAAGAATTATACTGAAGGAGAAGAAGTTGAAAAAATTGTATTCGGTAAACCTACTCATAAGGATGGGGCAAGTACATACCTGCAAGAACATATTGATGTTTTTGTGAAGCATTTATCAAAAGAAATTCCAAATGTGATCATTGATTACCAAGATGAAAGAATGACTTCAGTAGAAGCTAAGAATATTATACTTTTGAGTGGTATTAAGAAGTCAAAAAGAAGAGATAAAACCTTAGTCGATAAAATAAGTGCAGTCTTAATTTTGCAAAAATATTTAGGACATATTTAATTAAGAAGAAAAGCGATGAAATAATTACTACATGTAGTGATAGAAGATAATAGAAAAAGAAAGAATAAATGATTTTACCAGTATATGCATACGGTCAGCCGATATTAAAAAAAGTAGGACAAGAAATAGACACTGATTTTGAAGGATTAAACAATCTGTTAGAAGATATGTGGGAGACAATGTATCATGCTCAAGGAGTAGGTATTGCAGCTCCCCAAATAGGACAAAGTCTGCGTTTGTTCTTAGTTGATACTGTCCAAGCAATGGATGAAGGAGAAGAAGATAAGGGCATAAAGAAAGCGTTCATCAATGCTCAAATACTCGAAGAGGGTGGTGAACCATGGGTATATGAAGAAGGCTGTTTAAGCATACCTAATGTAAAAGGGGATGTAGAACGAAATGAATCAATAAAAATCAAATACCAAGACCAAGATTTTAATGAGTTTATTGAAGAATATGAGGGAATCAATGCAAGAGTAATTTTGCACGAGTATGATCACATTGAAGGTAAATTATTTACTGAAAAATTGAAGCCATTAAAAAAGAAAATGATAAGTAGAAAGCTTGATCAGATTAAAAAAGGAAAAGTAAAAGCAGACTATAGATTGAGATTTGCTAAGACCAAATAACTTATTTTCTGCCAAAATCTGCTGGGATTTCTCCCCAATTTTTGGTGTCCCACTTAATAATTTGATTTGTATATGTATTAGATTTTAGCCAGTCTATCGCGCGATCCATCATATCAAAGAGATTCTCATTTCGGGTATTTCTGGTAAGAGTGGTTTTTACTTTTTTATTTCTAACCCAGGCCATCGCCGTTTTTGAGTCTGTATAGATAGGCGTGCTCCTTCCCATTTTTTTTAACAAGGCAAGGGCGTGGACAAGAGCTAAGAATTCACCTACATTATTAGTGCCATCCCGATGTGGTCCTTGACGAAAGATTTCTTCACGGCTTATTGTGTGTACGCCTCTGTACTCCATTATCCCAGGATTACCACTACATGCTGCATCTACAGAAATACTATTTGAGATTATTCTATCGCTAAAATTTGATAAGTCTTGCTGTCCTTTGATCCCTTTATTTATTTTTGGTGTCAAGCCAATATGCTTAGTGAATGGATCTAAAAAAGCATCATGTGCCTCATCTCTGGTTTTAAAACTTTTATACTTGGCAGCAGGGAAGTTTTTTGTCTGTTTAAGGCATTCATTCCAATTTTCGTAGACTCCTGGTACATGACCAGACCAAACTACATAGTATTTTTTTCCTTTTGCCAATTTTATTCTTTTAGAAATCCTTAGTATAAATACTTGTTTACGGCTATTTTTGCACAAAAGTAAAATATTCAACTTAGATCGATTAGGAATTCTATGTTTGAATGAAAAATAAAAAATACAATGATAAAGGATTCGCACGCACATATTTACTTAGAAGACTTCGATGAAGACATTGCTGAGGTCATTTCAGATGCTGTGGCGGTAGGAGTCACAGAAATTTATATGCCAAATATTGATAGTACTACAATTGAAAGAATGCACAGTGTCGAAGAGCGATTTAGTACTTGTAAATCAATGATGGGACTTCATCCATGTTATGTAAAGGAAAACTATAAGGAAGAATTAAGTATAGTTGAAAAGCATTTAAAGAATCGAAAATACAGTGCTGTAGGAGAAATAGGAATAGACCTTTACTGGGATAAGACATTTGCGGATGCACAGTTCGAATCTTTCAGATATCAGATAGAGTTAGCGAAAGATCATAATATTGGATTTGCGATACATTCTAGAGATGCATTAGATGATACCATAGCGATCGTGTCAGAAATGCAAGATGGTGGACTAAAAGGAATTTTTCATTGTTTTAATGGAACGGTAGATCAAGCAAAAAGAATAATCGATCTAGGGTTTTATCTTGGCATAGGAGGAGTTATCACATTTAAAAATGCTGGGGTTGATAAGACAGTTGCACAATTGCCACTGATTTCTATGGTTTTAGAAACTGATAGCCCTTACTTGTCTCCAGGTCCAAAACGAGTAAAAAGAAATGTGCCTTCAAGAATTCCTCTTGTCATTGATAAGATGGAAGAGATAATGGATGTAGATCGTGTAGAGATTGCTAAAGTCACAACAATTAATTGCGAAAAGATTTTTTCATACTAAATTAACTGTTATCATTACACACCAAATAGAGGTGGAATTGAATCTTATTAATAATTAATATGGATTATTTGAAATTTTATGTCCTAATAATCCCTTTTTTAGATATATAATTACGATGTTTGAAAATAATAACAGTTTCCTTTTGTAATCAGGTTGGTTTTTCCATTTTTGCAAATGTTTTGGGAGAGTTGGCCGAGTGGCTTAAGGCGCACGCTTGGAAAGCGTGTATACCTCAAAAGGGTATCAAGGGTTCGAATCCCTTACTCTCCGCTAAGTAAATACTTGAAAATTGATGTTTCAGGTGATAAGAAGAATTCTTGAAATACAAGAAAAAAGCATATAATAGAGGTAAATTTCTTTTTTATAGTCAAAAAAAGAATAAGTCTTTTTGAAAAAATATCAATGTCATTGCACTACTTTAGAGAATATTTATAATTTTAGTGTTTCATTGAAAGTTAATCTTAACATACTAACAGAAAATAATCAAATCATGCGAAAATTATTTGTACTCTTTGGAGTGTTTGTTTTTGCCTCTTTTTTCGGGGCTATTGAATCAGTTGCTCAAGTTGCGGCTACCGAACCAGCAACAGGCTTTCAAGGCCTAAAAGAAAAATTTATTGAAGGAGACTGGTTCTTCATGAGTTTCGTTCTAGTGTGTCTAATCTTAGGGTTGGCATTCTGTATTGAAAGAATTATTACTCTTAATATTGCAACAACTAATACAGATAAGTTATTAGCAAAAGTTGATGAGAGACTTGCTGACAATGATATGGAAGGTGCAATGGAGACATTGAGATCTACTCCTGGCCCTACAGCTAGTGTATTATTGGAAGGATTAAAGAATTCTCATAAAGGACCTGTAGCTGTTGAAAAAGCTATCGTTTCTAATGGTTCTGTACAGATGGGGCTTTTGGAAAAAGGTCTTGTTTGGATCTCTCTATTCATTGCGATTGCTCCGATGCTTGGATTTATGGGTACGGTAATCGGTATGATTGAGGCCTTTAACAGAATCGAAGCGGTAGGTGATCTTTCTCCTTCAGTAGTAGCAGGTGGTATTAAAGTTGCCCTTTTGACTACAGTATTCGGTCTTGTTGTGGCAATTATTCTTCAAATTCTTTATAATTACATTGTATCTAAGATTGATGGTATTGTAAATAAAATGGAAGATGCAACAATTGGTTTTGTTGATATCTTAGAAAGAAACAATAAGTTAGGAGCTTAATTTTATCACTTATTAAAGACAATTTATTATGTATAAATTTTTAACCAAAAACGGCCAGTCGTTGGCTTTGGGTTTAGGTGTCTTAGTGATTGCTATATTTTTCATAAACATATATAGCGGTTTCAACGCCTCTGGATATGATATGTCAACAGCTTTAAATAAGTTACCTGATGCCGATCAAGCTGCAATAAGCTTTTTTGATGCTGGTATTTTTCTTACGATTGTGATGGTTGTAGTTGCATTTGCACTTGCTTTTATCGTATTCGGTTTGACTGACCTTATCAAATTCCCTAAGAATGCTATCAAAATTGGTGGTGGTATTCTTTTTATAGGAGTGATATTTTTCATTTTATATACTACTTCATCTTTCGACAATACAGGAAGACTTGTTGGATTGAATGCAAAATTTGATATCACAGAAAATATTAGTAAATTCATCTCAGGTGGTATTAAGACTACCCTTGGCCTGTTAGGTTTCTCAGTAGTAGCAGTAGTGCTAGGAGAGATCTGGAGTCAATTCAAATAATATATATTATGGGAAAGACTAGCAGTAGAGATAGAATGAAGAATGAGGTCAATGCAGGGTCTATGGCGGATATTGCCTTCTTGTTATTGATTTTCTTCTTAGTGACAACAACGATCGCTGAGGATAAAGGTGTACTTGTAAGACTACCACCATGGTCTAATGAGCCGCCAGAAAACCTCAAGATGAACACACGTAATGTATATTCAGTGCTTGTAAATGCAGATGATCAACTTCTAGTAAGAGGAGAAAATATGAGAGTTGAGGATCTTAAAGATGCAACTAAATTATTTATCAGAAATCCTAGAAAGGAAGCAGATAAAGCTGAAGATCCTACAAAGGCAATTATTTCACTTAAGAACGATAGAGGTACTAAATATAAGACCTTCCTAACGGTTTATAACGAGCTAAAAGCTGCGTATACTGAATTGAGAAATGATGAGTCTGAAAAACGATTCGGAAAATTGTATCAGTACTGTTCTAGGGAACAGCGTGACATAATCAAAAGTATACTACCTGTGGTAATATCAGAGGCTGAACCTACTAGTTTTGGAGACGAGAGTTAATATTAATCATTTAAAAAAGTAAACTATGGCAACTTTTGAAAAGAAAAGAGGTAAAGCATCTCCTGAGGTGTCGACCGCTTCTTTACCCGATATCATATTTATGCTTTTGTTCTTCTTTATGATGGTGACAGTAATGAGAGATGCAGAGCTAAAAGTAGATGTAAATACACCGGAAGCAACTGAACTTACAAAGTTAGAAAAGAAGTCACTTGTAAATTATATATTTATTGGAAGACCGAAAATTGCGTACAGAGAGACGTATGGAACTAAGCCAAGAATGCAGTTAGGAGATAAATTTTCTACTGTGGCTGATATTCCATTATTCTTGGAAAAGCATAAAGCCACTCTTCCAGAAAATCAAAGACAGGGTATTACCAGTTCTTTGAAAATTGATGGAACAGTGACTATGGGTATCGTAGCTGATGTAAAGACAGCGCTTAGAAAAGCAAATCAATTGAAAGTGAATTATTCCGCAGGAAAACGTGTGGATTAGTTCTTCTTGAAATTAGATAGAAAAAAGTCTCTCCAATTAATTTGGAGAGACTTTTTGCATTTTGCCATTTTCGGAATTAGTTTTTTGAGCTAATTACTCTTCTTCCTCTGCAAAATCTGGATTGAAATACTTATATACCTTCTTTGCGTTTGCTTTACCAATAACACCAGTTAGTGAATCCTCAGATTGGGTTTTAATTTTATTTACGCTTTTATATGTTGTCAGGAGAAGATTTGATATCTTTTTTCCTATTCCGGGAATATCAGTTAATTCTGTGCCTAGAAAGTGTTTTGACCTTAGGTTTCTATGTAGTGTCAAAGCAAATCGGTGGGCTTCGTCTCTCGTTTGTTGTATTAGTTTGAGAGATTCGGATTTTTTATTGATGTGTAGCGGAACTGAGTCATTAGGAAAGTAAAGTTCTTCCAGTTTTTTTGCAATACCAATGATTGTAATCTTTCCCATAAGATCTAGCTGTTCTAAACTTTTTACTGCGGAAGATAGTTGGCCTTTACCACCATCGATCACAATGAGTTGGGGTAGAGGTTTGTTTTCTCTCAAAAGTCGACTGTAGCGCCTAAATACAACTTCCTCCATAGAAGCAAAGTCGTCTGGACCTATTACAGTTTTAATTTTAAAGTGACGGTAGTCCTTTTTTGATGGTTTTGCGTTCTTGAACACAACGCAGCTAGCGGTCGGGTTTGTCCCTTGTATATTAGAGTTGTCAAAACATTCTATATGGAATGGTACTTCCTTCATATATAGATCTGCTTGGAGCGTTTTAAGGATCCTCTCAGCTGAGGTCTGCTTACCGATATTGTTGATCTCTGATTTTTTCTTTTGCAATAAATGATAAGTCACATTTTTGATAGAGAGATCCATAAGTTTTTTCTTGTCTCCTCGCTGTGGGACAGTTACTACTATTGATTCATCTTCCATGTCTACATCAAAAGGTGCTACTACCTCAGGAGCTATGCTATTGTACTTTTCTCTTATCACTGGAATTACATATGACAAAAGATCTCGTTCATCCTCATCAAGATTCTTTTCCATCTCAATGGTATCCGTATTGATCATGGCACCATTTATTACTTTGATGTAATTCACAAATGCATACTTTTCATCAGTTTGTATTGTAAACACATCAATGTCTCTTATCGTAGCACTTACTACAGTAGATTTGGCTTGGTAATCTACAAGTGCATCTAATTTGTCTTTAGTTAACTGTGCTTGTTCAAATTGCATTACCGCGGCTTGATCGGCCATTTCTTGTTTAAGGTAGTCCTTCACTTGTTTGAAGTTTCCTCTTAATATGTTTTTTACCTGGTCGATCTTTTCATTATAATCTTCTTCGTCTTCAAGTCCTTCGCATGGACCCATACAATTCTTAATATGGTACTCAAGACATACTTTGAATTTACCTTTATTGACATTTTCTTCCGAAAGATTGTAAGTACAGGTTCTTAATGGAAATAATCGTTTAATGACTTCCAGAAGAACTTTGGTTCTATATTTTGAAGTATAAGGTCCAAAGTAAGAAGAGCCATCTCTCCGAACTTGTCGAGTGAAAAACACCCTAGGGAAGCGTTCATTTTTTATACATAAATAGGTATATGATTTACCGTCTTTAAGAGATACATTGTATCTAGGTTGATTCTTTTTTATGAGTGTATTTTCTAAAAGTAATGCGTCATGTTCAGAATCAACAATTGTGAACTCAATATGATGCGCATTTCGTACCAATGCCTTGGTCTTATATTGCTGGTGCTTTTTCTCACCAAAGTATGAATTGAGACGGTTCTTTAGGTTCTTGGCTTTTCCAACATACAAGATGGTATTCTCTTTATCCAGAAATCTATATACCCCAGGGACTTTGGGTATTGAAGCTGAAAATTTTCTGAATTCTTTTGTGGTCATTGTGAATAATGATTTCTATTGCAACTTAGCAAAAACAACATAAATATCTGAATTCAGTTTGATAATTTGAGAGAAATCATTTTGGTAGTTAATCTGGGACTGCTTATTAGAATCAATATCACTTTTTTGGGTGAAGATTATGAAAATACCAAAGGATAACCTTGTACTGTAGGTTTATTCTATTTTGCCTTCGTCTAAGGCATGTCTAATCCCTTTAAGGATATAGTATGCTGACTTTGGATTAGTAGCCAATGGTACATTGTGAACATCGCATAATCTCATAAGCATCTGTACATCTGGCTCGTGTGGATGCTTATCTAAAGGATCTCGGAAAAAGATAACTGCATCGATATCTCCTTCAGCTACTTTTGCAGCAATCTGAGCATCTCCACCTATGGGACCACTTAAAAATCTTTTTACTTTAAATCCTTCTTTTTCAATGTGTCCGCCAGTTGTTCCTGTCGCATAAATGGTAGTGTTATCTAAGAATTTTTTGTTCTTTACAACGAACGACACCATTTCGGGTTTTTTGCCATCATGGGCGATTAGTGCAATATTTATCATAAATGGTGTTACTTTAATTCAAAAATGCAATCTACTGAATCTACTCTGAAATAATGGGAATTTAATGTTGTCAAATAGATAGCCTTAAGTTACTAATCGATTGTTTGTAAGAAACACCCAATAGGTAATACAGATAGAAAACTGTTAACCAATAGAATTCATCTATGCTTTTTATTAAATTCTCTGTGTGAAAGTTAAATTAAAACAAGTTAATATTCAGAATTCACTTGCTGGACGCAAAAGACTAAAAAAGTGTTCATCACTTATAATGGTGGTTTTTAGCATGCTTGTTGTCTGATGAATCCCTTAATATTTTTCAAAGACCACTGATTCATTTGCTTATTATGTGCTGATGCGTATAGGTGTTGCCCTCCTTTATAATTTGTATAGTGTATATTCCTGATTCAAGAAAGGATAAATCTACAGGCTCATTATTACTGATCTGATCAGTTAATTTTAGTTTCCCAATCTGATCATAAATACGAATGATGCTTGATTGGTCAGATTGTGTTTTTCCCGTTGTAATGCTTATGTGACCATTACTTGGGTTCGGGAAGGAATAAACCTCCTTTTCGCTCTCAAAATTTACTTTCAAAACATCAAAATCTGTAGATAGGCCATCTAAATCTAACTGTTTAATATAATAATAGATTATCCCAGTTCGATTTGGTGTATCAATAAATGAATATGAATGACCTTCATTATTTTTAGATTGCGAATCTACCCAATCTATTATTGTAAATAGTTTTCCATCAAATGACCTATAGATTTCGAAACCATGATTATTGATTTCTGAAGCTGTACTCCATAGAATCTTGGCTTTTCTGTTTTCCATTTTGATGTTGTAACTAACTATAGTTACAGGCAGTACACCACCTACACCTACTGATGAAGGCAGCGTTTTTACAGAAGTTCGACCACTTAACTCTGTAGCAACGCCTAAAATATATGTTTGATTCGGTCCGGCATTAAAAAACGATGACCAAGGGTTTTCTCCAGATACACAGTCATTTATAACGCCTCCAGAATACGATGCAGAATCTAAAGTGACGGGGCCGAAAACTAACATTTCAATTTCTCCTACACTGTCGAGAGGTTCTGCTAGTATTTCCATGAAGCCTCCATTCTCGTTGGTTTCGAAGGCGAAGAAACTTTTGTTTGGTAGGGTAAGCCCAGCTGTCTTACAAGTAGATCCTGAACTTTTGAAATCTGTAAACATGCTGAGATCTCCTTTTCTGATACAGTTATTATCTATTAGTAATTCAAAATCATTACCTCCGTTTGTTGCATAAGGAACATCAATGCCATCAGTAATTGGATTGTCGAGAGAAGGAACACAGCAATAGACACTTGCCTGCCAACCCGAACGAGTTTCTTCATTATCGGATTGGAATTTTAGATAAAAGCAACCAGAACTATTGGTGGGCTTAAATTTATCAGATACGCGCAGGGTATGACCTCTAACAAATGCGTTTTGGCCTGTCCCACTTTCTTCACCACAATAAGACCCTACTAATGGAGCCATATCATCCATTCCGTCATAAATAAATAAAATGTCTTTGCATCCTGTATTATTTACACCTAGGTTGGTAGCTGTCTCAATGTCTACAAGCGTGAATTCAAGTTCTAAATATTCAGTAAGTGTATCTGGGCAAATAAGCCAATCGGTATTTTCATTGTTTAGATAGCTTCCACTTTCTCCTCCAGAGTCTATGAATTGTGTATTACAACTGGTTATTTGTGTTTGGGCTTGTGATGTCGATAGTGCAAAACATGTTGCAACAAATATTATTAAGAACCTACGAATTTGTCTCATTTTCCTGGTTTCCATATTAATTAAAAAATCCTAGCTATTTTTGAACTTTGGTTTTTTGAACCTGCCGATATTTTATGTCGGCTACTTATCAAAAACCGTATAAAAAATAACAAACATCATGCCGTCTATTAGAGAATTATATATCAATCATGTAGCTCAAACCAGTGAAATTCCTTTGATGCTAGAGATTGAAAGAGCTGAAGGAATGTACATGTACAGCACAGGGGGGAAACGGTACTTGGATCTGAACAGTGGTATATCTGTTTCTTCTCTTGGCCACAGACATCCGAATGTTATTGAAGCGGTAAAGGATCAATTAGATAAACATCTTCATACAATGGTCTATGGTGAACATATACATACCCCGCAAGTAGCTTTTGCTAAACTATTGACTAAAGTGTTAGATAACGGACTTGACTCTGTCTATTATCTAAGTAGTGGGACTGAAGCCGTGGAGGGATCTATGAAGTTGGCTAGAAAATACACTGGGAGGTATGAAATTATTGCATGCTCAAATGCCTATCATGGAAGTACGATGGGTAGCGAATCCCTGAGAAGTGATGATGAATTTACACGTAGTTTTTTGCCAGGAGTACCAGGGATAAGACACATTGATTTTAATGACGAAAATCAATTAAGTAAGATTGGTGAAAATACAGCTTGTATTATCTTAGAACCAGTACAAGCAGAAGGCGGAGTTAAACTACCGAAGGATAATTACTTGCAAAAGGTTAGGAAGAGATGTAATGAAGTTGGGGCATTAATGATTCTTGATGAAATACAGACAGGCTTTGGAAGAACTGGAGATCTATTTGCTCATAAGAAATATGGTGTTGTCCCAGACATTTTACTCATGGGTAAGGCTATGGGAGGAGGTATGCCAGTAAGTGCATTCGTAGCTCCAAAAGAAATTATGATGGCATTGGCTAAAAAACCGATGCTTGGTCATATTACAACTTTTGGTGGTCATCCGGCATGTGTAGCCGCAGCACTTGCTACGTTACAAACATTGACAAATGAAGAGATTTATCAAGGTGTGCTGCGTAAGGAAGAGTTGATAAGAAGTAAGCTCAAGCATCCAATAATCAAAGAAGTAAGATCATCTGGTCTTATGATGGGAGTAGAATTGACAAGAAGAAAGTACTTAAAACATGTTGTCAATCATACTATAAAAAATGGAGCATTAATAGATTACTTTTTATTTAATAATAAATCATTCAGACTTGCGCCACCTCTAATTATCAATGATGATCAGATAGAAGAAGGGTGTAATATTTTACTTGCAGCCATGGATCATGCTCGATTCAAATATACCAAACGATAACCAATGAAAAATCTTCCAATAGGTACAGTTATAAATGTTGTTGCGGTCATTATAGGCGGACTTCTAGGGTTGTTTTTGAAACAGTTCTTTACTACGGGTATGGAATCTATTATTTTTCAAGCGTTAGGCTTAGGAGTTATATTGATTGGTCTCAAGATGGCGCTCAAACTTCCTGATGGATATATGTTGGTCTGTATATTTAGTTTGGTTCTAGGTGGGATCGTAGGTGAATTGATTCAACTGGACGGCATTATCTTAAGTCTTTCTGAACGATTAAAATCATTTTCTGGATCTTCAGATTCTAGTTTTTCGGAAGGGTTGATTACTGCATTTTTACTTTTTTGCATAGGGAGTATGACGATAGTTGGAGCTATAGAGGAAGGACTAAACCAAAAGAGAGAACTACTTATTATTAAGTCTACCTTAGATGGTTTTTCATCCATTGCTCTTGCTGCTACTTTAGGAGTAGGAGTACTATTTTCTGTCATTCCATTACTTATTTTTCAAGGAGGCCTTACGATGAGTGCAAAAAAGTTAAAGCCATTATTTGATAAGACAACAATTGATGTATTGAGTTCAGTAGGAGGTATTCTGATCCTTGGAATTTCAATGAATTTACTTGGCTTAGGAGACATCAATTTAGAAAATTTATTACCAGCCTTGGTACTTTGTATTATTCTTTCAAAGATTAAAATCTGGAGAGGGTAGATAGTGCGTTTACACTATTCTCGCATTCTTTTTTATCGAACCTATACCGCTTTTTTATAAAATAGGCCCATTAGGAGCTTTGTTTATACCGTCGGGAACCTGACCCCGTTTCACCATTGATTTTAGTTGAATATTTGTTTTTGTTAGTGAAGCAAACTAAATTTTTTGCTTCGCACTCAGAATTATAACGATTAACATATAAAATCAAAACACATGAAACTTAACATCCTTTTTAGTTTTGTCTTTTGTTTACTTTTCATGCCCATGATCAATGGACAAGATGTCAAAGTCATGCCAGATGGAATAGTAATTCCTAAAGGAGAGCACTTATTTATTGTGTTTCCAGAGGAGGGTCAAATGATCTATGATACTGTTTCAAATTCGTTTTGGTATTATGATAATGCTACCTCTTGGAGTGAAGTTGGGGCTGACAACCTTGGCAATCATATAGCGACCTCCACTTTAAATATGGATAATAATCCAATAGAAAACTTGCCTACACCAGTAAACGAAATGGATGCTGTGAATAAGGCATATGTAGACCTTGACTTAGACGCTGACACCCTCAATGAAATCCAAACGATATCAGCATCTATATATGGAGACACTCTTCATCTTTCAGACAGCAACTGGCTAATAGTACCTGGAATAAGCGATGCTAATTACATAAAGGATTATGATGGAAACCTGTACACTGAAGTTGTAGTAGATGGTAAAATTTGGCTAAAGGAAAATTTGATAACTACACATTATAATGATGGTACTCCTATCCCTAAAGTAGAATCCGATGTTGAGTGGACAAGCTGGACTCCTAGTGTACCATTTGATGCATATTGCTGGTACGATAATGACTCACTCGCAAACCACGGATATGGAGCAATATATAACTATGGAGTTGTTGATACTACAGTAAATGGTGGTAAAAATGCATGCCCTGTCGGTTATTATGCTCCAACAACGGCTGATTTTACGGATTTAAAAGCTTTCATTCAATCTCTTGAAGGTGGTCATTCTCTTAGATATCCAGCGGCTGAAGGAAACTGGTGGCTCCCTTCATGGAATGCTCCCTTCAATATGGGTACAAATTCTACGGGATTTTCAGCTAAAGGTACAGGAGCAAGGGATTGGTCTGGTGGTTTCTTTTATGATCAACAGGAACAAACATTGTTACTTACACGAACAGGATCACCAAGTACGAACTATGGTGGGTTTTTTATATATGTGATGCAATGGAATACTACTGTTACAACAAATAGAAAAGGAGATGAAGGCGGTGTTATTAGGTGTATTAAGGAAGAGTGAAAACTTCATGCAATAGATAAAATACACACCCTATTTTAAGATTGTTAAGACATATTCTCAAAATTTCAGTAAGCTAGACTTGCTGGGATTTTTTATAACATGTGGATAATAGAAGCTGTACTTCTTAATGATAAAAACAGAACAGCCTTTCGATATAAATTCAAAAATTTTAAAGCTATTTTTTCACAACCCTTTTTATACCTATCACTTTATTATCATTCTTAATATTGATTATATAAATACCGGTTTGAAGGTCTCCCAAATTAATTAGAAAACAGGTATTTGCCTTTTGAGCCTTCATACTTAAGCAACACTCTTCTCCATAGCTTTCTTAAAATCAGTAGCATACAAAATAATCAATGCTATCACAAAAAAGACAGCCAAAGCTAATACACTATATCTCATATTACCCGTAATATTATCCACTATACCAAAAGCCATAGTACCAAGTACAATAGCTAATTTATTGAGCATATCATAAAAACTGAAATAGGAAGTGACATCAGGTGATTCGTCATCTACCATCTTAGAATAGGTGGCTCGAGATACGGATTGTATACCTCCCATGACCATACCTACTCCTGCAGCGATGAAGTAAAAGAGAACTTTTCCTGTACAGAAATGAGCGGCAATACAAATGAAAAGCCAAATGAATACCATCGTGATGATAGAATTTTTGTTTCCTACTTTATTACTCAAAGCTGCAAATAAATAAGCACCTGCAATTCCTACTAATTGAAGCACAATGACAATAATGATCATTTCTGCATCTTTGAAATTTAGAACTTTCTCAGCATATGGAGTTGCTAGATAGATTATTGTCTGGACTCCTGCGGAATAGAAGAAAAAAGCCAATAAGAATTTACCAACATTAGGTTTCTGCATTAATTCTTTTGCAACCTTTATGATCTCTTGAAAACCTTTTTTGAATACATTCGCTCCAGTAAAAAGCCTAACATCTTTTGGTAGATATTTGAAAGTGATCAAAGCAAAACCAAGCCACCAAACTCCAACCATTACAAAACCAATCCTAGCGGGCATTCTACTGTCTTCAATGCCATATGTATCAGGTGAGAGTACCATAGAAAGTATGATTAATAGTAGTATAACACTGCCAATATATCCAGCTGCAAATCCTTTGGCACTGACCTTTTCATATCTATCTTCTGTAACGATTAGAGGGAGATATGAGTTGTAGAAAACAAGACCTCCTGTAAAACCTATAGTAGCTAAAATGAAAGCCGAGGTACCTAACCAAAGTTGATCCTCACCACTAAAAAACCACATGGCCATACACGCTAGCGATCCCATAAATGTGAACATCTTTAGAAAAAACATTCGTCTACCAGTATAATCTGCTATACCTGATAAG
This sequence comes from uncultured Saprospirales bacterium, assembly GCA_963975265.1. Taxonomy (GTDB): domain Bacteria; phylum Bacteroidota; class Bacteroidia; order Chitinophagales; family Saprospiraceae; genus CAJXUU01. Next base: position 7,181 of record CAXBGT010000060.1, on the reverse strand, counting down.
ATTGGAGAAAGAAGTGCAATCAAAATATAAGAAAACGCGACAGCAAAACTATAAAGAGAGGTATTGGTGAACGTATATCCACCAAGATCGATAAGGTCAGGAGTATTCTTAATAAAATATACAGGAAAAATGGCTGTAGAAATAACTAGAGCATAAGCGGAATTAGCCCAGTCAAATAGAGCCCATGCATTGATTGTGCGCTTAACATTTTTTATTATTTCAGCCATTGAGATTGTATTTGTACTCGGCTAAGATACAAAAGTGCACATAGGATGTATCTCTTTTGGAATTTGATCTTCAGATGAATTCTTTGTACTTGAAAGAAGCATATTTTAAATTTTAGGACTGTAATTATTCGAACTATGTAGTTAAATGCTAAAGATTCTCTTATTCTTACGTTAAAAATTACCAAAGATGGAGTGGTTCTGTTACTTTTGCGGTTTTTACGACGACACCGTATTGAAAAAGGGCTGATGCAGAAAGATGCTGATGCAGATCTTATTACACAAAAACAGAAAAATGAAAAATTCTAAAAAGGCAATCTTAACAATGATGATGGCATTATTTGTAGTTGCTACTTCTTGGTCTCAGAAATTTGGGCACATAAATTCTCAGCAATTACTAGTTGAATCTCCTTTAGTGAAAGCAGCTGATGCGAAAATCACTGAATTTCAAAATACTCTGATAACAAAAGGTGAGGGTATGGTTAAGAAATTCGAAGCGGAGTATGCAGCTTATATGGCTGATAGAAAAGAAGAGGTTTTAAATCAGATTCAAATCCAACAAAGAGAAAGTGCACTTCAAGCTACGCAACAGTCTATCCAAAAGTATGAGCAAGAAGTTCAACAAAAGTTGGCAATGAAAAGAGAAGAGTTGTACAAGCCTATATTAGACAAAGTAAAAGTTGCTATAGATAATCTTGGAAAGTCAGGTGAGTATACAATGATATTCGATACATCTACGAACGGACTATTGTTTGCAATGGAAGGTGAAGATTTATTAGGAAGAGTAAAAACAGATTTGGGCTGGTAACCAATCTGAGTTTTAAGTTACAATTGAATGGCTTCCTACTTTGGGGAGCCATTTTTAATTTAGGGCAGTTGTATACAACCCTATCCCTTACTCATATGAAGTTGCAGGTAATTCTGCAGCATACTTCTATCAACTACTCCGATTAACTCATCATCTTCTTCGATCGCTGCAATGGCGATACCTTCTTTATTCATTTTATCGAAGAGATTTTTAAGTGTAACTTCTTTATTTACTCTCAATACTTTTTTGCTCATATATTCGTTGGCAACCGTAGAATCTAGGATGCCTTCCTTGTACGCCTGTTTGAGGAACAATTCTGGCATGACACCAGATAGATTGTCCATAGAGTCGAATATGAGGTAGTTTTTCTCACCGCCTCTTATATATTGATCAAACATGGTTTGTATTGGTTCAGAGATATGAATTCTTGAAAAATTAGTTTTCATAATATCAGAAACAATTGCCTTGTCAAGAATACTTTCTACAACTACTTGATTGTTTTCTGCCCCTGCCATTACAAATACGAATATGCCAATAAAAATCAGGTAATAATCTTTTATTAAAATTGCAAAAACAATAAATCCGATTGCTAATATTCTCCCCACCAGAGCTGCCCATTGTGTGCCGCGCACTCTCCCAAAACGCATACTTAATAGAGCTCTGAGAATTCTGCCTCCATCCATAGGAAAGGCAGGAATAAGATTAAATATGAAGAGAACTACATTGGTCCAAACAAGAAGCCCGAAAAATCCTTTGGCGTTGGTAATATTATCAAATGGGTTCTCAAGATCTATTATCAAAAATGAGAGATCGTGATGGATAGCAAATAGAATGGTAAATAAGATTATTCCTATTACCACATTAACCAATGGTCCAGCAAAAGCGACAATAAGTTCTTGCATAGGTTTTTCAGGAAGTTTTTCAAGTCTAGCGAGACCCCCAATAGGAGAAATGATGATATCAATTGTTTTTACACCATATCGCTTTGCACTGAGAGCATGGCCATACTCATGTAATATAACACACAAAAACATAGCACCAATAAACCCTAGAAACCATAATAAGTCAGAACCATGCATCTGATTGGAAACACCATATCCTAGAATGAGTAATACAAATATCCCAAAAGACCAATGGATCTTGATCGGTATGTTGGCAATCTTAGCTACTTGGAGGGTTTTCATAAATAAGTTAAAGTGTTAGAAATAATCGACATCAAATTTGCTCCTGTGAAACACATCTAAAATGAGGTTCTTTGTAGATCAAATATATAATTAGTTAATGATGGTTGTGTCTTCTGGCCATTGTAGAACTCTACTTAAAAAATATAGGATCCCCCTTTTAAATGGGTGACATCGATATTTGTTTTGGTTTGCTAGAGATTTAGAGAAATGCCATTAATAGAAAAAAGGTGAACGGTCTTTATCTTGGACTATGAATCAAAGTATAAGCAGCCACTTTTGACTTTATGTGTGTCCTTATTTTCAAATCGTAGTTGGATCCAGTTACTTTCAGCATTAACTATTACTAAATTGTTCCATTGTGATATAAAGAAATGGTTAATAAAAAATCCTCAAGCTCTTTAAAACTTGAGGATTCTGTATGCTAATTGCTATCTAGAATTATTAATTTACAATTTCTAATCGAATGAATATTATACTATAGCTTTCAATAATGGTGGGTACAGCTCACCTTTTAATATATTTCTACTAATCACCAATTTTTGTATTTCTGATGTACCTTCATAGATCTGCGTAATCTTAGCATCTCTCATAAGTCTTTCCACATGATACTCTTTTACGAATCCATATCCACCGTGTACTTGCACAGCTTCTACCGTATGCTTCATTGCTGCGTCCGACGCAAAAAGCTTAGCCATACAACTTGCAGAATCATAATTGCCGCCATTATCCTTGAGCCAAGCTGCTCTATGGACCAATAACCTTGCAGCTTCAATCTCAGTTGCCATATCGGCTAATTTGAATGCTATAGCTTGGTGTTGACTGATAGGTTTGCCAAATGCTTCTCTTTCTTTTGAGTATTTTAGAGAAAGTTCATAGGCTCCAGCTGCAATTCCTAGTGCTTGGGCTGCAATTCCGATTCTTCCGCCTGAAAGTACTTTCATGGCAAACTTGAATCCAAATCCATCATCACCGATTCTATTTTCTTTTGGGACCTTTACATCATTATATAAGACAGTATGCGTATCCGATGATCTGATTCCAAGTTTATCTTCTTTTGCACCTATCTCTACACCTGGCCAGTCAGCTTCTACGATCAAGGCATTGATCCCTTTATGACCTTTTTCAGCATGTGTTTGAGCTATTACTAGATGAACACTAGAGCTACTTCCATTTGTTATCCAATTCTTTGTACCATTAAGAAGATAGTGGTCGCCCATATCTATAGCCGTTGTCCTTTGTGATGTAGCATCACTTCCGGCTTCTGGTTCTGATAAACAAAATGCTCCAATCCATTGTCCAGTAGCCAGTTTAGTAAGATACTTAATCTTTTGAGCTTCGTTTCCATAAGTTTCTAATCCCCAACAAATAAGCGAATTATTCACTGACATACATACAGAACAAGAGTTGTCAATTTTTGATATTTCCTCTATTGCAAGAGTATAGCTTATGCTATCCATTCCTCCACCCCCATATTCTGGAGATACCATCATTCCCATGAATCCAAGTTCTCCCATCTTTTTGATTTGCTCAGTAGCAAATATCATGTCACGGTCTCTTTCGATTACACCAGGTAGACATTCTCTTTGTGCAAAATCTCTAGCTGCATCTCGTACTGCTAATTGTTCTTCTGTCAATTGAAATTCCATATATAATTATCGTTTGAGTTAAGGTCATGCAAAAGTCGCATTTTAAAAATAAGTAAGCAAACCAAATGGCTGCGAATCTTAACATTAAGTGAAAATATTACTATAAATCTGGCTCAAAGTCGTTATCCATGACTTATGACTTCCATCAATGTACGAAATGCACCGAATTTGCCATTGTATTTATTCTTATGTTCGTCCTGTAATTTTGGTGCGTGCTGTATTTGGTAGCGTTCGTATTCTTCTTTGCTAGGCGAGAGGTATTGGATAGCAAATGTTGTACCGCCTTCACTGCCTTCTGTGATTACTTGGGTCAATTGATAAGACTCGAATGCACCCGTCGCCATTACAGCAGGTATGTGCGTATTGACCATCCACGATTTCCATTCTTCTATTATAGAATCATCGATAATGACTGTCACGTTATAAAAGATCTTCATAAAACTGCTTTTTCGCAAAGATACAGAATTGGTTGTTTCTGCAAGTGCATTTCCTTTCGGCTTTTTTTATTAAAAGCGTCAGTTCACTGTACATATTCATTTGCAAAATCGCAGAACCTCAAAATTTCTTTACTGTGTTGAATTTTTAGAGTGCACACTACTGCAGTCTCGCGATTTATCAATTCATGCTGCTCCGAGAAATAGACATTAACTTATCTAACTTTAGTGGAAAATAGTAATATTGAATTACATCTCATTCTTTCGTGTTATTCGATTCGAGTATCTCCACGTGTTTCTATTATTGCTCCTGGCATATTCTGAATAACAGAATTTAGCCCTATCCGTCCGCCGTTTGTGACAACCATGTCATCTAATATGAGATTGCCCTCATTACATATTGCTGATCCATCTGGACCAAATGCTCCATCGATTTGAAATCCTTCCATCTTTACCGATCTACCTGAAGTTATTTTAAATAAGGATACTATACTGGGCAACTGAGGAATAACGGAAGTAACTATAATATTTGCTGTTGTCTTAGCTCGAATAGTAATATCCTTGTTTATCTGGATTGAATCAGTGCTAATGGTAATTGTCATATTGTTAAGGTCAGGACTGAATGTTATAACAGTCCCATCTTCGGCACAACCTATAGCTGACCTCAAAGAACCATCTCCGCTATCTGCATTATTATAAACATAAGTGCAAGAGTCTATAGCCAGTTGTGGATATGTTACTTTCAGATCTAAAGTTACAGGGATGTGATCTGACATGTAATACAGAGAAGTTAGTACAGAGGGTGGCACATCTGATGTGTTAGATGGGTTGTTAATCGCTTCATTGAATGTGCTGCCATTATTCCCAACAGTATTATAAGATCCTTCTATCACACTTACATAATCCATACTGTCTTTTATTGTTTCTGATGTCATCACGAAATCAAATCTGCTATCGATTCCTCCTGTTGCACCACAATCGTATGGAGGGTCATTGAATGCTCTAGTAGACTGTGTAAGGACTGAAGCATATGCTTGATTATTGTTCCAGTTGCCTTCTTGATTAGCTGGATCATCAAATGGGAAGGTGCCAGATGTCAGAATTTGATATGCATCTTCCGTATCTGAATAAAGATTGAAGTCTCCTGCAACCACATTGTTCTTGCTTGGTCTAGCATCTAGATAATCTCTTAGTATTTGGCAAGCTGCTGCTCGCTTTGCTCTGTCAGAAGCGGTATTTCCTGCCTTGAGATGCGCCATGTAAAGATCAATAAAAACAGTGTCTTCACTTATCGCTAAACTTGGGTCGTTGGCATATACGGTATACTTATTAAAATCTCTAGTAGCTGTAAGTATTTCCTCTTGACTGTAAAAAACAACTTTTTCTGAGTTGTAGTAAAACATGTTATTAAGATCAGTATTGGTAGACGACTGATTGGCAATAAAGTTGGCTGCCATATACTTTGTTTTACCATTGATGTTTAGCGATCTACTAAGAATTGAATCCGCACCAGCAGAATTCTGTAATTCGCATACCATTAAGATGTCAGCATTTAAATAGGTGTTTATATTGGCTAAGCTATCCCATCTGTTAGGAACTACTGTATTACTTGCACCGCAATCGTCTTTACCATTGGGGAAGTTGAGTAAATTGTATGACATCACTCTGAGGGTATCATCATTTGGACATTCTTGAATAATATTTATGTTTTGTGATACTCCCATAAATGAATTATCACTTGAATTGGCTGAAAGAGTAAATAAGTCATCGTTATCAAATGTTATCATTGTAGAAAAGCAACCGTTTAAGGCATTTCCATTTAAAACACCTGAAATAGTCCCACTTCCGCTTACTTTTTCTACCGTAATATTGTCGATGTAGGACTGATCTACAGAGCCACCAGCATCAGTGGCGCAAACGGTAACAGATACTGGAGAGTCGACTTCTTTGCACCCATTTTGGACATTGGTAAATGAAAATTCAGAGGCTTCGACACTACATGATCCAGATTCTGCACATACATTTTCTATATAGAAAGTGCCACTAGATCTTTGGATCATGTCCCATTTTATCCTTACGTCAAATGGTGAAATAAGCTCGTTGGTAGGAATAGAGTAACATACATTTTGATATGAATTAGGGGTATTTCCTGATCCGGGAGTAGCTATTATGCCAAGAGAATTCCAAAACGTACTGCCATTGACCTCTCCTTGCGCATAAGATATCTCTACTTGATGTACAGAATTAATACTAGAAGAGTGCCAATCGAAGCAAATTTCAGATAGGCATTCATATGATTCAGAGATTACGTTTTCACCAACGAAGTTAAGACTAGCTGCTGGATCCTGCATAGCATCTATAGGAAACGATTGGCCTATAAAGACACCTTCACTTATAATCCAATCTATTGGTGGGTTTGAGGATGAATTGCCGGTAAAGTCTTCTAAACCAAGATCACAAGATTGACTGAAAGCAATATTTAGTACAAAAAACAAAAGTGAGAAGTAACAAAAATCTGTGCATATTATATTATATGGTAGTAACATTGCAAATGTAATATTATGATTTGCAATAAGTAACAAATAAAATGATAGAATTTTAGAGAGTTTGTGAATTGTCATGAAAGACCATAAAACTAATTGAAATATGTATATACCATCATGCTCAAGTCGAAGCTAAAATAGACTTATTCATATATTATTCCACATTACAATTAGTTTTTGAGCCTCTGTTTGTGTTAGAATGTAAGGATAAAGTCACCTCATATTTAGATTCACCTTCTTTTGAAGACAACATTTAGATTATCTAAAAACCTAATTAAATATAACAGTTGTAACCTTCCCCAAGTTAGGACAGGTGTTAAGTTAAAAATATCCATTTAAATA
>CAXBGT010000059.1:0-24819 GCA_963975265.1 uncultured Saprospirales bacterium | reverse complement strand
CAAAGAAAGTTTAAATCTCATTGCACTGTTTTTACGAGAAAATATTCGAAAACGAGTAATAATTCGGGAGTAAAGTGATGGGAACTTTTAATCTATAAGGGTTTTCGTTATTTGCGAATATCCCTGAGTAAAAGTGCAGCTGCCCGATGAAAATACATAGTTGAATTATGCCCACTTTTTGTGGGAATTTAGGTTAATGTATTGCGTAACGCTATCAGATCGCTTTTGTGGAGCTAATATTTACTTACTTAAAAAAGTAACCCGCTTACAAGCTCTGTAATGTATTTAATACATCAGCGTGCATCAGATCTGTATAATCTAGGTGCGTCACAAAACGAACAGTTTCTGGTCCAAATGCAGTAGCTAATATTCCTTTATGTTTTAATTTCTCTAAGAATGGATCAGCTTTCTGGCCATCAGCCAAATCAAAAATGACAATGTTCGTCTTGACAGGACGAACAGCCTTTACGTAGGATTGTTGCTCAAGAAGTTTGCCTATTTCACTGGCTTTATTATTATCAACTTTGAGTCTATTGCGTTGGTTTTTTAGCGCAAAAAGACAAGCGGCTGCCAAATATCCTGCTTGTCTCATACCACCACCCATTACCTTTCTAAATCTTCTGGCTTGAGTAATAAAATCTTTGTCACCTATCAAAAGAGAGCCTACTGGTGCTCCTAAGCCTTTTGATAGACAAATGGAGATTGAATCAAAATGTTGTCCAACATCTATGGTGCTTTCTTCAGTTTCGATAAGCACATTGAATAACCTTGCACCATCAAGATGTAGTTTAAGCCCACGTTCTTTGCATAATGTAGTGATAGGAGCTATTTCATCTAAAGTATAATAACTTCCACCTCCCTTGTTACAGGAGTTTTCTAAAACTACTAATTTACTAAGTGGTAACCAATCATAAACTGGTTTTATTGCCGCTTCTACTTGCTCTGCGGTAACTTTCCCATTAGTACCTTGTATGAGATTGATAGCAACTCCACTATTAAAGGCATAACCACCAGTTTCATATTGATAAACATGTGAATAATGATCGCAGATAAGCTCATCTAAAGGTTGCGTATGGCACTTTATGGCAATTTGGTTAGTCATAGTGCCGGATGGACAAAAGATGGCTTTTTCCTTACCAAACATGTCAGCTACATATGACTCTAACGCATTTACAGATGGATCTTGTCCAAAAACGTCGTCACCAACTTCAGCCTTCATCATAAAACTGAGCATTTCAGAAGTCGGTTTAGTCACTGTATCGCTGATTAGATTTATCATATTATAAATTTTGCAGCAAGATAATTATTCAATGGTTTATTACAATCTAAAGTGAGCTAAACTTAGTTTTATTTGACTTAATGTGATTTATACACTAAATAAGAGCCACATATTTTTAATTCCAATATTAAAAAACTAATATTGTCTTATATTAGGATTAAAAGATTGGTTCTAATTCATTGAAACTGATAACTAACCCTCATTTTAGCATAAGCTTAGTGATTAAACATTTCTTAGTTAGGGGAGTGATTCCTCTCAGAAGAAGACAGAAATATTATGCCATTTAGAAATTCCTTTTTTAAATCAGCTTTTTCAGTTGATAATGTTATTCTCGGATTAGAAAATTCAAAGCTCAAGGTTCTACTTATAAAAAGATCTGAAGTGCCATTTATTGATGAATGGGCACTGCCAGGTGATTTGGTGAGAACGGATGAAAACTTACGGGACGCCCCGAAAAGAATATTGAGTGAACTAACAGGACTACAAGATGTGTACTTAGAACAAGTTCATACATTCGGTAAAGTTGATAGACATCCATTGGGTCGTGTAATAACAGTAGGGTATTATTCTCTCGTAAACCTTAGTAGAGTGAAACCTAAAGCATCTTCTATTGCTTCTAAAGTGAAATGGTTTGATGTTTTTGAAATAGAAAGTCTTCCCTTTGATCACTTTGAAATTCTTGGGAAATGTATCAAACGACTACAGAATAGTGTGCGAGAGATGCCAATCGGGTTTGAACTATTACCTGAAAAATTCACTCTTTCAGATGTGCAAGAACTTTACGAAGCAGTCTTAGATAAACAACTAGATAAAAGGAACTTTAGAAAGAAGTTCTTATCAATGGGAATTCTAATTGACGTCAAAGAATATCAAACAGGTGTAGCACATAGGCCTGCAAAATTATTTAAATTTGAAACTTCAAAATATGAAGAGTTTAAAGCAAAAGGATTTAATTTTGAGATCTAGTTGCCAGCCTCATTTCTTGCTTTTGCTTCTATCATATCCAGCTCTTCGATCATTTTCGATACACCTTCAGCTTCTGCATTAAGTGCATCACTGGCTTTTCTATCCGTTTTCGATAACTCGTAAGCTTTGACTTTAAGCTTTTTGTATTGCAAATCAAGTTTTTCTCTATCAGTCTTTTTCTTAAACAACCATCCGAACATTTGTATAGTATTTTGATTGATAACAAGTTAAATTAAAAAATGTTTTATTACTTCTAGTTTCTTTTTCCGAATAATAAAGAACCAACTCTAACCATATTACTTCCTGCATCAACAGCTAGCTCATAATCACCAGACATTCCCATACTAATAGTATCAAAAGTAGGTATATTTGAAAAATATTGAGATTGTAATTGATCAAAATAAGATTTGAGATTTATGAATTCTTGGCTTACAACTGTTTCATTGTCGGTGAATGTTGCCATACCCATAACACCACGGAAATTGATATTTTCAAAGTTGTCATCTAAAGAAGTTGATAGATATTCAAGGAGCTGATCAAATTCCCAACCATGTTTACTTTCTTCTTGAGCGATCTTTATCTGTAGAAGCACATTTATCTTCCTTTGACATTTTCCTGCCTCTTTGTTGATCTCTTTCAATAGAGAGGTTCGATCTCCAGAATGAATCAGTTCTACAAAAGAAGCAATATTTTTGACTTTGTTAGTTTGCAGATGCCCAATCATATGCCATGCAATATCTTTTGGCAAGGTGGCTTCTTTGTCAACTAACTCTTGAACTCGATTTTCTCCAAAAAATCTTTGCCCTTGATTGTAGAGATTTTCAATTGCACTAATAGGTTTGGTTTTAGAAACTGCAACCAGAGTAGTATTGTGTTCTTTGCAATAGTTGACTAAGGATTCAAAAGTATTCATAGGATATACGGAAGATAATATTAATGTGTTGGCTATTCTGCTAATTCTTTGGTTAGCTGTCCTCTATATGAATAGTAAGAAAGGTCAACTTGTTCAAAACTATTTGAATTTTCATCAAACTTGGTGCAAGCATCGATAGGGTCCATATATAAATGTAGACTCATGGATCTTTGTCCTGAGGCATTCTCAAGTTTGTGATACCCAAGATCATCACACATAAAAGATATTTCACCTTCGCATAATTCTTCAATGCTTTCAGTGATTAATTCATCATCTTCAAATTGGAAATGAGTTTCTATTAAATTTCCATCCATCACATACACCCAGCACTCTTCCCCTCCATGACAATGTACGGGAGTCTCTTGTTCAGCTTCCCAGCAAAGTAATATAAGTTCGTAATGTTCTGTTCTCTTTATACAGTTTCTTGCATAAAATTCAGAGTTCCAATGTGAGTATGGCTTGAGTTGTTCTATTGGTATTTCTAGGCTTGCCCCGATGGCGGCATAGTCATCTTTCAACGAATTGTTAAGTTCTGTAATCAGCTCGGATAAATTGTTTATGACCTTCAAACCTTTGTGTTGGTGAATTACAAAGGTAAGAAAATTAGACCCTTAGGCAAATTCTACGGATTAAGACTAAGTTAAATGTGAAATGCTTTCTATCTCTGCTTAGATTTTAAATAAAGATTTGCACACTACCACAATTGTCAATAATGATTATACTTTTGCAGCCTAAAGACAATAAGTTATGCAAAAAGATCTTGATATATTTGTACAGTTGGTAAATGAGATGCTGGAAGATGAGATGGCAAATCCAGTAGTTGCTCCAATACCTGTGGAGAGACTATATGGTGAGATTGATATACAGCTTAATGATGAGCCGATGATTGATCAAGATTTTGTGCCTATACTAAGAAAACTTGTACTTAATACGCCCAAGACAGCTAGTAAGCTGTTTTTTAATCAGCTTTTTGGCGGTAGGAATAGTAAGGCAATTTTAGGAGAATTGCTTTCTGTTATTTTGAACAACAGTATGTACACTTATAAGGTTGGAGGACCTCAGATTGGTGTTGAAAAAGCAATAATAAGAAAGATATCGACACTGGTAGGTTATGATGCGAATGCTGCAGAAGGTACTTTGGCACCTGGTGGCTCTATGACTAATTTAATGGGGTTACTCATGGCCAGAGATGCTAAAGACCCTAAAGCTAGCTCAGAAGGAGTGTCTAAAAAGATGATATCATATACATCAGCTGAGTCTCATTATTCATTACCTAAGAATGTATCCTTTGCGGGTATGGGAAGAGATAATATTCGATTTATTGATGCAGATGATTATGGTAGAATGAAACCCGAATTATTAGAGAAGTCAATCCAAGAAGATATAGCGAAAGGATATACGCCAACATTCGTAAATGCAACAGCAGGTACTACGGTTCTAGGGGCATTTGATCCTTTGAGATCAATAGGTGAAATATGTAAAAAATATGATGTTTGGTTTCATGTAGACGGCGCATATTGTGGATCTGTAATATTCTCTAAGAAACTAAGACATCACGTTGATGGCTCAGAATTAGCCGATTCTTACACTCTAAACGCTCATAAAATGCTATCTACACCCTTGTCGTGCAGTATCATTGTTGTAAAAGATAAAAATCGACTTTATAATACATTTGCGAATAAGGCTAGCTACTTGTATCAAACTGAAAATGATGAATTTAATCCTGGTAAAATATCTATGCAATGTGGTCGTAGAAACGATACACTCAAGTTGTGGACACTGTGGAAATCAGTGGGCACCAATGGATTAGAGGATATTGTAGACCATCAGTTTGACCTTGCGCAAAAAGCTAGAGATTATGTGGCAGACAACCCTAATTACACGTTATATAATACAGGAGATTCTGTCGGGGTTTGCTTTAACTATAAAGATATAGATCCTAAAATAATCTGTAACAGACTGTATGAAGATGCTGAAATTATGGTCGGCTATGGTAAGTTTAGAGATCAAGAATTTATAAGGTTAGTTACTGTGAATGCAAGTAATAGCCACGAGGATTTAGCAAATTTCTTTACGCAGATGGAAGCATATGTTGAGGAGAATAGCCTCTAAGAATCGACTGTTAAGTCCCAGTTTTCTTTGAATAATTCGTTACATTTCATCTCTTTTTCATAATTTTAAGCTTTATGCGACAAGATTAACCCTTTGATGAAGTTATCAGACTTAAAATATTTAATAGCCTACCTCATACCTTTAACTGGTTTTATGTCAGTTTTTATGGGTAGTTTTTGGACTTGGTCAGCTGTTGTTTTTGCTTTCGTAATTGTTCCATCTATCGAATTATTTGTTTCTAGATCCACTTCAAATTTGACTTCTTTACAGGAAAACGTGAGATTAAGTAATTCTTTTTATGACTTGCTGCTGTATATAAACTTGCCTTTAATATACGGACTGATAATATGCTATTTCTATGTGTTAAGCAATGGTCAGTTTGAAAAATCTGAATTAGTAGGGATGACGCTCTCTGTAGGAATTGTTCTAGGCTCTGGCATTAATGTTGCTCATGAATTAGGTCATAAGAGCGGGCTGTTAGAGCAAACAATAGCAAAGTTAATTTTACTTCCCAACCTTTACATGCACTTTATAATTGAGCATAATCATGGACATCATGTACATATAGCTACACCGGATGATCCAGCCACTTCGAGGAAGGGTGAGATGGTATATGCATTTTGGGTGAGGTCTTCGCTATTTAGCTATTTAGGTGCATGGAAGTTGGAAGCAAAACGACTTACGAGAGCAGGCAAGTTTGTCCTTTCTCTGAATAATCAAATGATTATTTTTCAAACTGTTCAATTAATATATCTTTTGGTTGTTTGGGCTGTTTTTGGTGCGAAAATATTATTATTCGCCATTGCAATAGCTATTATAGGGTTCTTGTTATTGGAAACGATAAATTATATTGAACATTATGGACTTGTGCGGGCTAAACTGGCAAATGGAAAATACGAGAGGGTAGACACCCGTCATTCTTGGAACTCTAACCATGAATTGGGTAGAATCATATTGTACGAACTAACCCGTCATTCTGACCATCATTTCAAAGCTAACAGAAAGTATCAAATTCTTAGGCATCATAGCAAAAGTCCTCAATTACCGCTAGGTTATCCAGGGAGTATGCTTCTGTCTTTCATTCCTCCGTTATGGTTTTTTGTTATGCATAAAAAACTGGAAACGTTAAGTTACAATTCGATACAACAATCTACACCTTAGAGAAATAATGTTAATTATCTATTTATTGTTTGCAACAGTTGAATCTCTCGCTATGATATGTGATATCTAACACTGCAATGACCTCAATACAATTAAGAATGCAGTTATCAGAGATGCAATTATCTATTTTTTGATTCTATTATTTCTGTCATAGTCTTATGTTTTTCAACATCCCAAATGATATCCCAATCTGAAATATAATCAGCTAGCAAACCTAGACCAACATCTGCACGTCGCTTGTCGACATTTTTAGGATCTTCGATAGGAATCACGAAGTATTCGCCACTATCTTGATTTCTTCCTATTTGGCTACCATAGATTTGCCTTTTACCAGTTCTCGTAGCAACTCTATCCTCCAAGATGGCCAAATCACTTGGCTCAGCCCTGTTTTCTTTGACAGCATCTCTCATCATAGATAAGTATTTTTCTTGTATCTCAACGGGCGCATGCTGAATAACTAAAAACAATGTACTGTTACCTTGACGACCTATAATATCTTGACCTAACCAACCTCTATCATCAAGTATCTGCTGCACCTTTATGAGACTCTTAGAGTCTTGAGTACTTATTTTAGCCCAATGGGCCTTCATCTTGTCTGAATCTTTTCCAAACTCCTTCTCAATTTTTTCAATTTGCCTCCTCAATGCCTGATCATCCTCATAAATAGTATCTAGAGTTGCTACTAAGGTTTTGTCGAAATTTTCTTCTTCTTTTTCTTTATTTACTTTGATTTTGTCGAGTAATTTATTCCACCTGATGTCAGAATGAATAACGGACAAATCAGCATCAGTTGTAATATGTCCATAATTCGTGTAATTCCCTTCTTCTGCAATTCGAAATAGCTGAACAAATGATGAATCAATTTCATTTGTAAGTGCCCAAGAACACGCGGCATTATATCTATCGTAAATACTCACTTTGTTTCCCAGACCACCAAACGATTCTGAGTACTTTTTGGCAGAAGCCAAATACGTTTTGGATTCATACAAACGCCATGCTTCTTTGATTAGCTCGGAAGATCTTAGTTGCTGCTTTTCAGTGCTATCATGTTTGAAAATTTTCTCTTCTTTCTTATTTTCACAAGAAGAGAAAATAACTATTAATGCTAGTGTTACAATTCGTCTCATTTATTCTGCATTTATTTTTTAATGGGTGATAAATGCAGAAATCAGCTTTTTCTAGTCAAGATTAGTCAGCTACCTCTGCACAAAAAGCTATAGATATTAAATAGTGAGTTTGTCATTGTTGAATTGTATTCTGTTCTATTCCATTGATATTATCGTAATGAATATCGATATTGCTGCAATGACTATTCACAGTTTTGCGCTAAGCAACTTACATATAGAAATAATATTGATTGAGAGGCAAAGGTAATAGAAGAATTAACGTGTTGTTATGTGTTTCTTAGCCTAATTTCTTGAAGACCTGCGGTCATAATTTGTCGACGGTGAATATCCGTGAGTAACATTCCAACTATGAGATGCTTTTGGCCAACACCTTTTCTCTAGTACCAATAATTCATCTTAAATATTAATGCTCGATTATTGCTTTGTATATTTTTTGGTCCACCTATACCATTAAAAACATCATAGTTATCAACAAAAACTATGAACACATCTGACATCGGAGCAAATCTCCACTGTAACCTACTATTTATACCCATGTATTCTGATTGATCTAAGAACTGAAACAAGGTAGTCCAAAGGAGATTTTTATTAAACCCTATTTCCAATTTAGAAAGTAGTGCTGTAATTGTTTCTTCGCCATATTCATCAGGAAAATCCAATTTGTTCCATTGATATCCAAAACCAAGATTTCCCCAAGGCTGAACTCTGAAGTTGATATCAGCTTTTGCTTGATTTAGCGTTCCATTATAGAATCCACCTATTCTACCATTGATACCATATGAGATTAATTTTCTCTCATCAGAACTGAAACCTGCAGATATGAATGAGTAATCGTAGCGTTCGGAAGGTAATGCAAGACCGCCAGATACGAAACTGAATGGAAATAATAGATCCACCCCTGTAGATGTATATCCGATTTCAAATTCTGCAGTAGATCTAAATGCTACGGAGTAATTGAGTCCGTTTATTCTTTCATTGAGTGTCCAATCAGGATTAAATATTACTTGATTTTTTACACTTATATTATGCCTTGTAACGATGCCTTCTTTTGGTCTAATCCTGTAAGTCAGATTGGCGATATTATCGTTGAACCCAATCCTTACCACAGTATCATTTTGAGCATCGTAGTTTTCTATTCTAGCAATAAATCCCATATCCGCGAAGTAATTTTCTTGCGTTATTGCACTTACTAAGATACCTTCCCATTTAGGATTATTGAATTCTATTCCTGCTGTATAAAATCCAGTATTTTCAGATACTTCTGGCTTGTATGAATGATGTATCCCTAACCAAGCAGACAATTGCCCATCATCTCGCACATAGGCGGCTTCTAGACTTGAATTTCTTCCGTAATCTCCTGCAATTGATGAGAAATCGTCAAAACCCTGGCGATTTAGGAACATACCTTTTATGTATGAACGTCCGAATTGCTTCTGCATGCTTAATGCACTTTGATTTTGGGCATTGGAATTATCGCTAGACAACGAGTGAATATTCATGATGCCTAATCTAAGTGTTTTAGTCAGATTACCTGTTAATCGCGCTCCGTACAAAATAGGGACGGCTTGTCTTTTACTATCTAAACCTATTGTTCTTGAAAAAAATGGACGAACATCAGGGTATCCTACATCTGAAAACAGATCACTATTCTCTAAGAAAAATGTTCTCTTCTCTGGTAAGAAAATTGAAAACCTAGTCAAATTAGTAACAAGTTCATCAACTTCTATTTGAGAGAAATCTGGGTTGAATGTAAGGTCAACGTTTAGTGTTGGAGTTAAGGAAATTCGAGCATCAAGCCCAATGTCAGCATTTAACTTAGTTTTTTTGCTCTTAATTTTATTAATCGATGACGTTACGAAAGGAATGATGTTATAATTTCCCTTTTGGGGCATAGGTGGAGTTTCGAAAATTAGACTTCCTGCGAAGGCAGGATCTGGTGGCCAGAATGATTCGGGAACTGCTGTCCAATTATGGTACTCGTTTTCATTCATATGATTCCTTACGAAATTCATACCCCAAGTATCAGAATCTGGACTGAATCTTAATATGCGCAAAGGTATTGCCATTTCCATTGTCCAGTACCCTTCATTGACATTTACTTCGCTATACCATTTATTACTCCAGTCACTATTTACGTCTCCAGATGCTCCTAATCCATCCCATTGAGCACCTGCAGCAGTTACGCCAAATAGAAATGCATTAGTCCGAGTGTTTAGTGGATCTAAAATAATTGCTATTCCATCATTGTCCCAATATTCATCTCTTTTCAGCGATTGGACAATGATTTTATCCTTTTGATAGCACTTGGCTGCTACGTAAAGATTATCACTATCGTAAGTAAGTTTAACTTCTGTTTTCGGATCTGCCCCTTCGGCAAAGAATGGTGTTTTTTGCCAAAAGGAGCCACCAATATTAGCGGTTTTCCAGCTAGGATCGTCAAGTATGCCATCTATTTTGATCGGTGTCTTTGTCTCCTTTATTCTTAATTGGAAGACTGTTTTGAAGTCAGCAACAGCGGGCTGAGCCAAAGCTGAAAAAGTGGATGCCAAGATTATTGTTATAATAATCAATGAGTTGTGGACTTGTTCAATTTTCATAAATACCGTATTCTACTATAAAGGTATATAGTAGGAGTTTATATATAGCATTTTTATATCATAAGTTAGACCGCTTATGGCTAAATATGTTCCATTCAGATACCAACTGAATATTTTTGATTTTACTTTTTGTCGATTTTCCGAATAAGTCACTGGGATTAAATTGAAATTCATAAATAATATTTTTACTTTGGGTCAAAATGAGAAATTGCTCTTTTTCATTTATGATAAAAGCAAATCAATTGAAAAGACGAAAATTATTAAAAAATTCACTTTTAGCGGCTTCTGCCATAGCAGTAGCTTCTACTTCTTGCTCTCCAAAAGAAACAGCAGTAGCTGAAGAGCCATTTTCTCTTAAAGGAAAAGTGAAACACTCAGCTTGCAGATGGTGCTATTCAAAAGTGCCTTTAGAACAATTAGCTGAAACTGCGCAAGAGCTAGGTATGCAGTCCATAGAATTGCTAAATCCTAATGAATGGGATGTGATGATCAAAAGAGGTCTCACTTGTGCAATATCAAATGGGAGTGAATTAGGAATAGAACGCGGATTCAATGATCTTGATAATCATGCTAAATTATTTTCTGAATTTACTGAGTTGATTCCAAGAGCTGCTGATAAGGGGATCCCACAAATCATTTGTTTTTCTGGAAATAGAAATGGAATATCTGATGATCAAGGACTGGAAAACTGTGCTGTGGGTTTAGATCCAATAATGAAGTTTGCTGAAAAGTATAATGTAAAGATTGTTATGGAATTGCTCAATAGTAAGAGCCATGGGCATGTAGATTATATGTGCGACCATACAGAATGGGGTGTAAATCTTGCTAGAAAATTAGGATCTACCGAATTTAAATTATTGTACGATATTTATCACATGCAGGTCATGGAAGGTGATGTTATCGATACCATTAAAAAGAACAAAACATATATTTCTCATTTTCATACTGGTGGAGTACCGGGAAGAAATGAAATAAATGAAACCCAAGAACTTAACTACAAAGCTATAATGCAGGCTATTCATGAAGGTGGATATGATGGATACGTGGCTCAAGAGTTTATACCAACTCGTCAAGATCCTTTGGAATCATTGAGAGAAGGTGTGAAGATATGTGATATATAAATTAATAGATATAAGCGATTAGGCTGATGTTTATCCCAATCGTATATATCGAAGTAATATTTAAAAATATAGATTGTGTTGGAAAAAGTAGCTTCCAATGCTTAACAAAGAATTTAAAATATGTATTTCAACAGTAACGGAGAAGATGAAGTAACTTATGATGCGATTGTCGTGGGATCGGGTATAAGTGGTGGATGGGCTGCCAAGGAATTATGCGAAAAAGGGATGAAGACAATGGTCTTGGAAAGAGGGCGTATGGTCAAACATGGTGATTATCCTACCGCTAGTCTTGATGATTGGGAAATGAAAAATAGAGGGAAACTAACTAAAGAAGAACTCAAGGATTACGAGAAAAACAATCGTACAGGCTACACAACAAACAGAGCCTATATTCATCAGTGGCCAAAGGATACAGAACACCCTTATACTGAGGATAAGCCATTCGATTGGATTAGATCATATCAAGTGGGTGGCAGGTCGCTTCTTTGGGGAAGACAGTCTTATAGGTGGAGTGATCTTGATTTCGAAGCTAATGCGAAAGAAGGAGTTGCTGTAGATTGGCCGATCCGATATAATGATATAGCGCCTTGGTACGATAAAGTAGAGAAATTCATAGGAGTAAGTGGAATGAAAGCTGGATTGTCGCATTTGCCTGACGGTATATTCCAGAAGCCGATGGAACTTAACTGTATAGAAAAAGATGTTGCGGAAAGAATAAAAGAGAACTACAACGACCGTATGATGATGATCGGTAGAGCCGCTAACCTCACTGAACCAATCGGAACTAGAGGGTCATGTCAATCTAGAAATAGATGTATGAGAGGATGTCCATATGGTGCATATTTTAGTAGTAATTCATCAACTCTTCCTGCCGCAGAAGCAACTGGGAATTTGACTATCCGTCCTTGGTCTGTGGTGACCGAATTGATATATGACGAAAAGACACAGAAGGCCAAAGGGGTAAGAATCAAAGATGCCGAATCTGGAGAGATCAAAGAATATTTTGCAAAAGTGATTTTCTTATGTGCTTCTGCTTTTGGTTCTACTTGGATCATGATGAACAGTAAGTCTGAGAGATTTCCTAACGGATTTGGTAACGATAGTGGTGAATTAGGGCATAATGTCATGGATCATCACTTCAGATTAGGAGCAAATGGTAAGTCAGAAAAGTATGCTGATCAGTACTATAAAGGTAGAAGACCAAACGGAATTTATGTGCCAAGATTCCAAAATTTAGATGATAAAACTAAACGCAAAGAATATTTAAGAGGATTTGGATACCAAGGTGGAGGTTCTAGAACAGGATGGTGGCAAAATGTTGCAGAAGCTGATTTTGGTGCTGATTATAAAAATGCGATAACAAGTAGTCCTGGGGATTGGTCAATGGGCTTGATGGGTTTTGGAGAATGTCTTCCTTATCATGAAAATAGAATCTACTTAAATGAAGATGTCAAAGATATACATGGACTTCCTACACTCACAATGGATGCAGAGTGGAAAGAAAATGAATATGCAATGAGAAAAGAGATGATGTCAGCTGCCGCAGAAATGCTCGAAAGAGCGGGTCTTAAGGATGTTCAAGAATATGATAGTGGTTGTAATCCAGGTCTTGGGATCCATGAAATGGGTACTGCAAGAATGGGAAGAGATCCTAAAACATCGGTACTGAATGGCAATAATCAAGTGCATGCAGCTAAGAATGTGTATGTTACTGATGGTGCCGCTATGACTAGTGCTGCATGTGTAAATCCATCATTGACATATATGGCATTGACAGCTAGAGCTGTGGAACATGCGGTAAATGATCTTAAGAAAAACGGCTAGAACTATTGTTGTAATATAAAAACAAAATAATCATAATGGAAAGGAGAGATATATTAAAAGCATCGGCAATATTTTTAGGATATGGACTAGTTGGAGGTACTTCGGTGGCTGTGTTGAATGGATGTAAAGCCGATACAAGTGACGACTGGAAACCGTCATTTTTTTCACAGGATGAGATAGATTTGCTAGCTGAAGTCTCGGAAAGAATAATTCCAAAGACAGATTCACCTGGAGCTAAAGATGCACTTGTACATAGGTATCTTGATCAAGCGGTTACCTTTAATTTTGAAGATGATGAAAAGACAATGATCAAACAAGGAATTGGTTTGTTCAATGAATTGGCGAATTCTAAGTTCAAAAAGAAGTTTGTCGACTTGAGTACTGAAGAAATGGATAATGTTATTCAACAAACTGCTGATGATGCAAAAGCAGCAAAAGCCAAAGGAGATAGTAGTCCACAAATATTTCCAAGTATAAAAGCAATGGTAGTAGCTGGATTTTTTACATCTAAAGTAGGGGCTACTCAAGCATTAGTTTATTTACCTGTGCCAGGACCTTACCAAGGTTGTGTGCCTCTAAGTAGTGTCGGTGGTACATATGCATTATAATGCTCAGCTTTGATTCATTTTATAGGGCAATAATATTTTTATAAGCAAAACAAAAAATAATGGATTTTAGAATGGACAAAAGTAGTTGGGGAATGCTCGCATTCATGTTTGCTACTTTTATGTTTTATATATTACAAGGTGCAGGAGGAGGCATGCCAACAGCAGGTTATTTTCAAGCAGTTGGGTTTTCGCTAGCTGTTTTGATCGCACTGGTAGCTGTTATGTGTATTCCTGTTGTAATCTATTGCTATTTTGTCAAGATGATCCCTGATATTGATTATTCAATTAGAGTTGCTTTTGCAATTACGTTAATTGGTATTATTTCAGAAATCGTATTATAAAATGAGATAAACGAACAAGAATGGCAAACGAAAGGTATTACGGTGGTACAGGGGATCCATACAGCCGAAAAGGAAGAGGAGCTGGAACAAGTAGATTCAAGTTAATGTTAATACTAGGATTAGGTATGGCAGTATTTCAAGCTTTTAATTTTTTTACAAATACGCAAACTAACCCTATTACTGGAGAAGAACAACGTGTTCAATGGTCAACAGAAGAAGAAGTAGCTATTGGACTACAATCTAGACCTCAGATGGCACAGCAGCATGGAGGACTTCATCCTGATCAAAGATTAAGAGAACAAGTGAAAGGGGTAGGTAAAAGATTAATTAACAATAGTATAGTCAGAAAGTCTCGATATCCATTTGAATTTCATTTGTTGAGAGACGATCGTACAGTTAACGCTTTTGCACTCCCGGGAGGTCAAGTATTTATTACTGCAGCCCTTTATGGCAAGTTTGAGAATGAAGATCAGCTTGCGGGAGTATTGGGACATGAAATCGGTCATGTAATTCATAGGCATGGGGCTGAGCGAATGGCTAGTCAAGGATTTATACAAGGGTTAATACAAAGTGTAATGATTGGTTCTGGAGGAAACGGGTCTGCTGCTCAAGTGGCTAGTGTTGTTGGAAATTACAGTAGTATGAGCTATGGTAGAGATCAAGAGTTAGAGTCTGATGATTTTGGTGTCCGTCTGATGTTGGAGGCTGGATATGATGCGAAAAACCTTATCGGGGTTATGGATATTCTTGAAGCGGCTAGTGGTGGTGCAAAAACTCCAGAATTCCAATCATCACATCCAAGTCCAGAAAATAGAAGACAAAAAATATTAGAATCTATAGAAAAATATGGCGGACCACAATAATTGCACATACATTTATCATGCGTATTTTTCTATTTTGTCAATCTTATTAATTTATTGTTGCAAAGTGTCGACCCGAATCTAATGCGATTAAACACAACTTACAAACAGATATTAGCAATTTCAGTTCCCATCATGTTGGGGAGTGCAGCGCAGAATATTATAGTATTATCTGATAATGTTTTTCTGTATCATGTAAGTGAAGTTGATTTTGCTGCAGTTGGTTTGGTTGGCGTATTTTATCTCTTAATTGCATCTATAGGTTATGGTTTTTCCCGAGGAGGACAAATATTAATTGCTCGAAGACATGGCGAGCGCGACTATGCGGCTGCAGGCGACTATTTTAAGGCTTTAGTCATGTTTGAAATGGCCATGGCTATAGTTATTTTTTGTTTTTTGTATTTTGGTTCAGCTTGGTTTTTTAGTCTCTTTATTGATAATCCTGTCATATATGAAAAATGTTTAGAGTATATCTACCCTAGAAGTTTTGGAGTATTTTTCAGTTATGTTGGTGTATCTTTTGTTGCCTTTTATACTGGGGTAGCCAAGACAAGGATAATAATATATGATACTGTTATTTTAATAGTTGTTAATATTGTGCTCAACTACATTTTTATCTACGGTAAGTTCGGATTCGAACCAATGGGAATCGCAGGAGCGGGCTTAGCTTCGACAGTAGCAGAGGTGGTTGCGTTTGGTGCTTTTGTTGTTTATATGATTTTTGATAAATCGAATAAACTGTATAAAATAACGGGATTTGAAAAATTCGACATTCCCTTGGTAAGACAGACATTCGATATCTCAGCACCGATTGTTTGGCAATCAGTTGTAGGGTTAGGATCATGGTTCGTATTTTTTACTTTGATTGAGAATATGGGTAGTCGTCCCCTTGAGATATCCAATCTTATTAGAAATATCTATCTGATATTATCTATTCCATGTTGGGGGTATTCTGCAGGGATAAATACATTGGTCAGTAATTTTATTGGGAATAGAAAGCGGCAAGCTGTTATTCCTATTGCTATTAAGACTGCAAAGCTCAATCTCTATTCTACATTGACCTTGGCTGTGCCTGTAGCATTATTTCCCGAGTTTTTTCTTTATCCATTATTTGGGGGTGAGGATATGTCATTAGTAAATGAAGCGAAGTCGTTAATGCCATTGCTGGTTGTTATTTTAGCAATATTTTCAATTGGATCTACCTTTATGAATGCTTTAACTGGAACGGGACATACTAAGACTGCTTTGTGGATTCAATCCATCTTTGTTGTATTCTATATTACCTACTCGTTCATAGTAATCAAGTACCTAAAGTTAAATCTGCAGTGGGCGTGGGGTGTAGAAGTCTTTTATTGGTTGGGGATCACAGCAGTCGTTTATTGGTATCTGAAGAATAAGAAGTGGCACGTTAAGCGATTTTAGTTTCTATCTATTTTGCTAAGGAAATAGTGATGATAACGCTTGAAGAGTTGAGAGCACTTTAACGTTGATGCTACAATTTAAAATTTCACGTGGGGTTGTGACATTAATCATGGTAGCTAAATTTCACTTATTCTCTAGTCCTGTTTACTAACGATTGTCTGATACTCTTATTCGCCTTTGCTCCCAAAGATTTCATCTTCTCGGCTTTCGAAATGAGACTGCCCTTTCCAGTAGATAATTTCTTCATTGATTCTTCATAGATGTTTTTCGTCATGTCTAACCGTTCTCCGATTTTGACGAAGTCTTCAATTAAGTTGCTAAACTTATCATACATTTTTCCAGCTTCTTCAGCAATTTCTAAAGCATTCTTTTGCTGTTTTTCGTTTTTCCACATCGAGTCCACCGTCTTCAATGTAGCTAATAAAGTAGATGAGGTTACAATAACTATATTCTTGTCAAATGCATAATTATATAGTTCAGGATTATGAGAAAGAGCTGCAGCAAATGCCGTGTCGATGGGTATAAACATCAAAACAAAATCTGGGCTTTCAATATGGTATATATCATGATAGTTCTTAGAAGAAAGCCCATCTATATGGGTTTTTACGGATAATGATAGGGCCTTTAGCGCAAATTTTTGATCGTCTTCATCATCGCTAGATAGAAAGCTATCGTATGCCTTAAGGCTTACCTTAGAATCGATGATTATCTTTTTGTTGTCAGGAAGATTGATTACTATATCTGGTCTGATCATCCTACCCGTTTCTGTTCTAAAAGTTGGCTGCACTATGTATTCTCGACCTTTCTCTAAACCTGATTTTTGGAGAATAGATTCGAGAATTATTTCTCCCCAGTTTCCTTGGATTTTATTATCTCCTTTGAGTGCTTTGGTTAAATTTATGGTTTCTTTTGTGATTTGATTGTTGAGTTCTTTAAGATGGTTGAGTTGAGTATTAAGTGCTGAGTGCCGTGATATTGTTTCTTTGTTTGTGAGGTCTACTTTCTCCTCAAATCTATTAATGCGTTCTTTAAGTGGATTCAATATTTCTTTGATTCCCTCCTTGTGTTGTTCATCGAATCGTTTTGTTTTTTCTTCTAAGATTCTATTTGCTAGAAGCTCAAATTTCTCCTGTTTCCCTTTCTCATCCAACAATAGTTCTTGATAGCGCTCCTGAAGATTATAGAGGTTTGCAGAAAGGGTAGAGTTGTCCTTTGATAGTTCGTTGTGGTTGGTTTTTGATTCAGCTAATAAGTTCCGTTCCTGAATTAGCTCTTGGTTTAGAAAATGAACATGAGCCTCTAACCGCTTTATGGTATTATCTTTTTCAGAAGTTGTACTCCTCATTGATATATAAACTACGGCCAGTACAATTAGAAATGCAATAATAATTGATAAAATAATAAGGGAGCTATCCATTCGTTAGTGTTTGATAGCGTGAAGGTAATATATAATGTTTAAATGTAATGTGAAATTTTCTGCCAGAGTGATTTTCTATTTTATACCTTTATACTTCTAATAATACTTATATGAAAGCATTGGCCATTGAGAAGATTGGAAATCCAGTAAAGTTGGTTGAAGTAGATATGCCTATCGAGAACATTCAATAGTTAGATTGCATGCATCGGCTCTTAACCATAGAGATGTATGGATTACGAAGGGAATGTATCCAGGAATCAAAGAAGGTGCAATCTTAGGTTCTGATGGGGTAGGGGAATTGGAAGGTAGAAAGGTAATCTTAAATCCTGGCCTCAATTGGGGAGCAAATGAAGCTGTTCAAGCAGATGATTTCCAAGTGCTGGGAATGCCAATGAATGGTACTTTTGCTGAATATATTTCTATTCCTCATGAATATGTCTATGGTAAACCTGCTCATCTAAATACAGATGAAGCTGCATCGTTGCCGCTGGCAGGACTTACCGCTTATAGAGTGCTTATGTCAAGATGTCAAACAAAGTCTACGGACAGAGTATTGGTCACAGGTACTGGAGGAGGAGTTGCCCTATTTACAGTTCAATTTGCGGTGGCCTTAGGTTGTGATGTCTTTGTGACAAGCGGTTCCGATGAAAAGATTGCTCAAGCCATTGTCTTAGGTGCCAAAGGAGGCTACAATTATAATAACGAAGCTTGGTATAAAGATGTAGAAACTGACTTCGATGTCATAATTGATAGCGCTGGAGGGCCAGCATTCCAACATTTGATAAAAATCTGTAAACCAGGAGCAAGAATTGGCTTTTACGGTGCTACTCTTGGAAAATATCAGAACCTAAATCCACAGCTATTATTCTGGAGGCAGATATCTATCTTAGGTTCTACAATGGGGAGTGATCAAGACTTTAAGGATATGTTAGCCTTTGTGAATAATTACAATATCAGACCTGTTGTAGATTCAGTATTTTCGTTAGAAGATGGTATTAAAGCATTTGAAAGAATGGAAGCGGGTACTCAATTCGGTAAAATAGTATTAAAACATTGATTATGAAGTCAATTGCGCTTATTTCTGATAATCACAGTTACATTGGAGAAGATGTTCTACAACATTTAAATGATAAAGACGAAATCTGGCATGCTGGAGATATTGGTAAATTAGATTCCATTACTTCAATAATAAAAAAGACACCTACTTTCAGGGCAGTGTATGGTAATATTGATACGGCAGACACAAGAGAAACCTACCCTTTGAATCAAATATTTGAAGTTGAGGGGTTAAAAGTTTTTATGACTCATATTGGCGGATACCCAGGTAGTTACAAAACAAGGGTCAAGACTCTTATTAAAGAACATAAGCCTGATCTATACATTTGTGGACATTCACATATTTTGAAAGTAGTGAGAGATAAGTCAAATGATCTGATTCACATGAATCCTGGAGCTTATGGACATCATGGTTTTCATAAGATGCGTACCATATTGACGTTTAATATCTCAGAAGGGAAAATCATAGATCTGAATGTCATCGAATTAGGCATGAGGGGAATTCTGAAAGATGTTGACGATTACCTTTTTAAGCTTAATAAATGGGAGGAGTAAGTGCACCCATAATCAGTTCATCTCCAAGGGGTCTGACAATTTGTTAAGTCAAGCACTAGAGACTTATTGCATAGAAACCAACAATTACTCACGGCAATGTCCCTAATGTTACTTACAATTTATTGGTAGCCACATTAATGTTTTGCGTGACAAAATAACAATGTGGCTTATATATCATCACGTTAATAATCTTACCTAAGTGATGAAAATTACTAAATAATAGAGATACTACAATTTATCCAATTTTACCAGCCTCAATTTCCTATTTACCATTGAGGGCCCAGTTGTATTCATTAAACTTAACTTTTGCCGTTGGCTTCACGGTACTAGCTGCATATCTAGCTATAAATGAAGCAACATTACCAAAGTCAACACCATACCAATCAAAAATCTTTGATACTGTAATTTCGCTCTTTCCAAGTGTATTGT
Source organism: uncultured Saprospirales bacterium (assembly GCA_963975265.1). Taxonomy (GTDB): domain Bacteria; phylum Bacteroidota; class Bacteroidia; order Chitinophagales; family Saprospiraceae; genus CAJXUU01. The sequence continues at coordinate 5,031 of CAXBGT010000059.1, read as the reverse complement.
ACTGATTATTGTTAACGAACTTTTTAGTTTGACTTTCTAGTTGCTTTTCAAGATTCTTAGCGGTAAAAGCGGAATTTAGGAGAGGAGGACAAGATTTCGCAGCACAGTTCACAGCAAAGTGTATTCTAGGCTCTTTAAAATCAGGACGAATAATATCATTTTCTATATTATTGAGAGATAATGTTTTACCATCAAGTTTGATCCATTTGTGATCCCATGGTTTACCCCCATATAGGTCAGTAATCTTTTTTAATGGATAGTTATCCAAGATTAACTTTATAGTGTATGCGTTATAAGCATTTATCCAATAAGCTAACTTTTCATCTCGGGACCAAGTGGTTGTGATTTTAGTCTTTTCTAATGAAGTAAGATATGCATCAAGATCCGCCTCTTCCTTTTTCATTCCGCTGTAATCTACATTGCCGCTATCAGAAACAAATGCTCCAAGAAATCCATCAAAAAGCCTATGGTTTGGAGAGCCAACAGGAACATCGTATTGTACAGGCTTTTCTGGTTTAGTGCTGTTTTCTGGCATATCAACTTCATCTGACTCTTTCTTTTCCATTTCAATCTTGTCAGTATTAGGATTAATTGGTTCTTTATCCAAGATAATCTTATCCTTTTGTATTGGTTTTTGTGGTTTTGTGGGAGTTGTTGATGTAGAAGGTTTTAAAGGTGGATTGTTAGGTTTAGTATTTACCTTCTTTATTGTTGGCTCAAGGTTCACAGGTGTTACGACATCTACTTTTGAAGTATGTACATCTACTTCTTGATTTTCGTTTACAATAGTAGCATCAAAGGTTTCAGGGGATTCTTCAGTTGCTTGATTTCCAGATTGAGTAATTCTACTTGAATCATTATCTGTGACAACTTCTTTTTTTAAGGTAGCTCCACCTTTCACATCCGATTTACACGAGCTTGTAATTAAAAATATAGCTAATGTAAACGTATATATAGTCTTGATATCCATATTTGTATTTTCTGATGAACTGTTATTTCTCGATAAACGAAATGATTATCTATAATTGTTACTTTAAATAGATGTTATATGTTCAAGACGTCTTTTTCCAGTCAATTTCATAATCTAATCTAAATGTGAAATTTCTTGGTGCCTCTAGCAGAGCAGGCCTGACAGTGTACTCTCTATTAGCCAGATTTGCAACTAAAAAACTAAATTTAAGCCCTTGATATTTATAGGAAATTCTTACATCCCATCTATCCCAACCGTTATTATTTTGATCGCGATATGCTTTTACACCGAGAATGTCAGGGAACTGTGCAAACTCAAATCCTCTTCCTTCAAAGACTGCATCGACATTTATAACGTGGCTTGATTTATTATAGGATACTCCAAAAGAGAAGTTTTTGTAATCTGTTTGTATATCTATCTTACCATTGTGTTTCGATCTATATTTAAGCACATTTGTACTTGCAGAAAGACTGTACTGAAGGCTGTCATTGTTTTCAAAGTTTCTATATGTTGGATTAATAAAAGTATATCCTCCAAAACCGCTGATAGATAATGGCCCTAAATCTACAGTTCCTAGTAAGCTGACTTCGAGTCCATTAATCTTTGTATTTCCAACGTTTTTTGAGATGAATGTCGGGTTGAATCCTTTGAATCCAAATGTAAATTCCATCATATCTTCGTATTCACTAGTGAAGATGGCTCCATCAACAAACCCCTTGAATTCTCCGAATTTGAAACCTTGTTTTATTCCAATTTCTGCTGTCCAACCTGCCTCAGGAATTAAATCAGGATTTGCCGCAATTTGGAAAATCCCGAAGGTTGTTGTAATGAACCTTTCAGTTATGGTAGGAAATCTATACCCTTGTCCCCAAGAAGCCCTCAATGAGCTATATGGCATGTATTCGTAGCTTGCGCCTAGTCTTCCTATCCATCTTCCAGCTGATATTTTGCCATTAGGTACTGTTAATCCATTAAACTCTTCTGGTGTGTTTTGCTCATTGTATTCATATCGTAATCCTGCTGAAAGATTTAGTTTATTGATTTTTTTCTCCAACTGTGCATAATAAGCAAACACTTTAGTTGTGAATGTAGTATCTCCAAACAGTTCTGCATCTGTAGATGAATGAGAACCAACTAATCCAGTAGTCAATAACACGTCCAGAGAGTCCAGATTTCTTTGAAATTGATATTCTCCATATTTAGTGGTTGAAAAATTAGATTGATTGCTACTATTATTATTTTCTATTCTATGATATCTAGTGAGTAATCTGTGGTTGTTGCCATAATTGTCTTCAATTGTAAAGGAGGGGTCTATAAAATATCGAAAAATATCACTTTGGGCAACACTACCTGGGAACGCATTTACAGCTCTATCGTCGCTATTTTCCCAGATGAAGTAATCACTATCTCTTCCCTTATTTACTAGAGTATTGATACTTATAAAAGCTTTGTCAGAGATTCTATATTTTAATTTCAATCCTAATCTGAATCGGTTGTCTTTAGTATCCCTAAGATAGCTTTCCTCTTTATAATAAAATGCACTGCCGACAGCATCCAATCGACCAAACTTTTGTTTGTGCACGGCACTTAACATATACGTATATCGAGCGGTGTCTCCAGACCAGTTTTTGGTAGAATCCTGATAATTGTCAAATTGAGTATATGCAGTAACTATTTTCGTTTTAGGTACATTAGTTGCTGTTCCCGTTCTTATGTTTATAATTCCATTTAAAGCCGCGGATCCGTAAAGACTAGATGAGGCACCCTTTACAATCTCTACTTGATCAATGTTTTCTACTGGCATATCTCCCCAATTAGGAAAGCCAGCATCAGTCTGCAAAGCAGGCATATCATCAACCAATAACATGACTCTTGAGCCAGCTCCATAAGAATAGCCGCTTCCACCACGGATATTTGCTTGTCCATCTACCATTTGCACTCCTGAAACTTTATCCAATGCATCATCGATGGTAATTGTATTCGTATTTGCTATCAAATCTGGTTTTAAAACATCGACAGAAACCGTTGATTCACTCAATCTTCTTTGATATCTAGAAGCAGTTACTGTCATGGTCTCTAAAACAAGATTGTCAGTCAAGTAGATCTTATTTGGTATGTCAGTCGCGGAGTTCACAAATATCACTTTGTCATCATAACCAATGAAAGTAATAGAAATTTTATCAGGATAAGAAGTGGGAGAATAATTAAATTTACCATTCCAATCTGTAACTGTGTTTCCCCCTTGATATTGAACTGTTGCGCCAATGAGTGGCTCATTCAAGGATTGGTCTAAAACTTGAATCGAATTGCTCGTTTGGCAGAATATCTCAATAGGAAATAAAATCAGAAATAATAACAATATTCTCATAATAGTCTCTATGGTTATTTAGATGTTGGACTTTAAATGCAAAGGACTAAGATAGTCTTAATTTAGGAATGACACAATATGTTCTACTTTACAATTCAGTCCTGATTAAGAGTTTAGGAAGTGCACACACGAACGCAAAGTCAAAACCACTATGTTTGACATTTGAAAGTGCTTTTGACGTTTATGTCTTATAAGCACAGATCCAATACCAGTCCTTTCGTAGATAAGTTTAAGATACTTCGTAGCTGTGTAGTCACTAGTTTGCATAGCTAACCTAGACACCTTTTTTACCATCATAGAAAGACCCACATAGATTGAGACTCTCTACAGCTCAAGCAACTAAAATTAAAAATTCAGAATTCAAAATACCCGTTTCACTTTTTTCCTTACTTTTGTTCAACTTAAAGACTTTGAAGTAGTTTACGTATCCAATGAAGAACTATCTAAATCTTGTGAAATTTTCACATACTATTTTCGCACTTCCATTTGCAATGGTCGGCTATTTTCTGGGCGTAAATACACCCAGTTTTTCGTTTGATTGGAAGATTTTGGGACTTGTGATTTTATGTATGGTTTTTGCTCGGAATGCTGCAATGGCTTTTAATAGATGGCAAGACAGAGACATCGATGGTAAGAATCCTAGAACTGCAGTTCGGGAGATTCCGGCTGGTGTAATCTCAGAAAAATCTGTATTGTGGTTTGTAATTTTTAATTGTTTGGCACTTATTGTGACCACTTTTTTTATCAATCCTATCTGTTTGTATCTTAGCCCATTAGCAATATTAATTACGTTGGGCTATAGTTTTACGAAGCGTTTTACGGCACTGTGTCATATGATACTAGGGTTGGGATTGGCATTGGCTCCAGTTGGAGCATACTTGGCGGTTACTGGAGAGTTTAGTTTAGTACCCGTACTATTAGGAGCTGCAGTTCTATTCTGGGTGGCTGGATTTGACATCATTTATGCGTTGCAAGATTTTGAATTTGATAAGTCATTAGACTTGCATTCTACACCAGTTTGGTTAGGGAAAGAAAAGGCTTTGATGCTTAGCTCTGTATTTCATTTGATTACTGCAGCTACGATTACATTGGCTGCATATTATGTTTCTCTCGATTATGCAAATATTGGAATGTTACATTTTATTGGCGCGGCCATTTTTATTGGGTTGTTGATTTACCAGCATACACTTGTCAAAGCGAATGATCTCTCCAAGGTTAATATGGCTTTCTTTACGACAAATGGTGTTGCGAGTGTGATCTTTGGTTTACTGTTGATTTTGGATTTGTATATATAAAGGTTTGTATTTCAAAGCCATGCTAAAAAATTGTACGGATTGAATTGCTGATACGATAATACAGATGGCTTTTGTGATCATACTGAGCACACATTCCGTGATCCCACTGGAATCATTGACCAAGTTTTTATTTTGTACTGTAATACAGTGATTCATCTAGGATTAATCAAATATTAATTATTAATCAAATATTAATTATTACTCAAATAATTAATTACTACGGAAGGATCTCAGCTAGATCAAAGTAATGTAGAAAATTCAACATTAATAATTTTTGACACCAGAGAGGTCACCCAACGAACATCTAATCAAACAGAAATTAAAAAAGATCCAATATTTTGACTATCCCACCGCAAGCGGATGGAGCATTAGCCAAAATTTTTCCAACCTATAAGGTC
>CAXBGT010000058.1:0-25207 GCA_963975265.1 uncultured Saprospirales bacterium | reverse complement strand
CGAAATTAATAATAAAATAATATTTTATTAATTAAATTATTGTTCTACTTTGGCGGTGTATTAAAAAGCACCCTCTTTTTTTTAATTAACAACCAACCTGAAATTATGAGAAAGTATTTACTTCTTCTTGTGCTGGGCTTGCTATGTGCAACATCCTACGGACAAAGGCAATGTGGTGCAATGGACCACCTTCACAATGAAATCCAACAAAATCCAGAAAGAGCCAAAATTTTAGAAGATATTGAACGTCACACATCCAAATGGATTAAGGAGAATGACGAAAATTCCCAAAGAGCGGTAGTAACAATACCTGTAGTAGTGCATGTAGTTTATAGAACATCAACAGAAAATATAAGTACTGCGCAAATCCAAACACAACTTGATGTATTAAATGAAGATTTTAGAAGATTGAATTCTGATGCAGATGGAACTTGGTCACAAGCTGCAGATGCAGAGATAGAATTCTGTCTTGCTTCTGTTGATCCTAGTGGAAATGCTACTTCTGGTATTACACGGACCAGTACAAATGTAAATGGTTTCGGAACCAATGATGCTGTAAAATTTAATTCTTCTGGAGGTAAAGATGCGTGGCCATCAGGCGACTACCTTAACTTTTGGGTATGTAATATAGGAGGAGGAATTTTAGGGTATGCTCAGTTCCCAGGTGGAAATTCAGCAACAGATGGTGTTGTAAACGGATATCAATATACTGGTACTATTGGAACTGCAACATCACCATTTGATCTTGGTAGAACTGCAACGCACGAAGTTGGTCACTGGTTAAATCTCAGACATATCTGGGGAGATGGAAACTGTAATGTAGATGACTTCGTGTCTGACACACCAACTTCAGATGCTCCTAACTATGGGTGCGCATTAGGTCATACATCATGTAATTCTACGGATATGGTACAAAACTATATGGATTATTCTGATGATGCATGTATGAATCTATATACGGTAGGTCAAAAATCAAGGATGCATGCATTGTTTTCATCTGGTGGAGCAAGAGCAAGTCTTCTCAGTAGTAATGGCTGTGGAAACGGAAACCCACCACCGCCACCTCCAGGATGTGATGATAACGATGTAGCGATAACTATTAACTTCGATAATTATCCAGAGGAAACAGCTTGGACTTTAACGAATAGTGGTGGATCAACAGTAGCTTCAGGTGGAACATATGGTTCTCAAGCTGACGGTTCTACACTAATATTAGACGAATGCTTAGTAGACGGGTGCTATGACTTTACAATCACGGATACTTATGGAGATGGTATATGTTGTGCATATGGCAATGGATCTTACTCTGTAACAAGTGGTGGTGCTACTTTAGCTAGTGGAGGATCATTCGGTGCAAACGAAACTACAAATATTTGTGTGGGAGGAGGAAATCCTAGTCCAACGTGTAGTGATGGAGTACAAAATGGAAATGAAACTGGCGTCGATTGTGGTGGGCCAGATTGTGCGGCATGTCCAACATGTAGCGATGGAGTACAAAATGGAAATGAAACAGGAATAGACTGTGGAGGACCGGATTGTAGTGCGTGTATATCGTGTAATGATGGAGTACAAAATGGAAATGAAACAGGAATTGACTGTGGAGGGACAGATTGTGCAGCATGTCCAACATGTAATGATGGAATACAAAATGGAAATGAAACTGGCGTTGATTGTGGCGGACCAGATTGTTCACCATGTAGTACTGGTGGATCAGATGAATTGTTTGCTCACTACTTCGAATCCGGCTGGGACGGTTGGCAAGATGGTGGATCAGATTGTTATAGATATTCTGGTACTAGATCTTATGAAGGTAGCTACTCTATCCGACTTAGAGATAATTCAGGAACCGTATCTGCAATGACATCACAAGCGTATGACGTAAGTGGATATTCGAGTTTAGAAATAGAGTTTTATTTCTATCCTAACAGTATGGAGAATGGCGAAGATTTCTTTGTTAGATATTATGATGGTAGTTCTTGGAATACGGTAGCATCATATGCTAGTGGAACCAGCTTTAATAATAATACCTTCTATACAGCGACAGTCACGGTATCAGCTGCGGATTATAATTTTGCATCTAATGCAAAGTTTAGATTCCAATGTGATGCAAGTGCAAATGCAGATAGAATTTATATTGATCAAGTAACTGTAACTGGCATTGGGTCTGGTAGTAGAGTCGCAGGTGAATCATCACAAACGATCACACCTCTTAGATCTGTGAGTGAAGTTAAATTGGCTGGAAATGAAAACGAAGATGGATTCTCTGCATATCCTAATCCAGTTAGTTCAGACATGACCATTGTATCAGAAGATAACATCAATAGATTGAGAGTTTATAGTATTACAGGTAAGCTATTGGTGGATAGACAAGTTAACAATACACAAACAGTACTAGATGTATCTAGATTCGAATCAGGAATTTATATGATATCTATTGAAACAGAAGAAGAAGTAATGACTAAGAAATTTATCAAGCGATAGATTTTATTATCAAACTTTTTAGAATATTATGCCTCTTTGGATTGATTTCTGGAGAGGCATTTTTATTATTGGAACTCTGTTTTGAAAAGTAGCGAAGCTGTGCATTCAAAATAGATAGATGAACTAATCCCGTTTTTCCCAGATATTAGGTTTAATGTCACTATGCTTGTATCGATTTTTATAGGGTTCAGCGCCTGCCCTAGAGCTAATACCATTTATTAGTAGTGTCTTTCACGTTGACTTTTTTTCGAATTCAGCTTTTGATTTTTCTACCTGCCTCGTTGCGGAATTGCTATAATGCTGAGCTATCTTTAGGATATTGCCTTTTTAGTGCTGTCATACATTATGATAACAAAAATAATATTCATAAATGAGACAAATTGAATTGCATTTTTATTTAGTTATCTTGCAATATTTAGACATTATTTAAAATACTGACTGACATTTGAAAATAACGCTCTTAGGTACAGGAACATCACAAGGTATTCCAGTTGTTGGTTGTGACTGTGCAGTATGTAAATCTAATGATCCTAGAGATTCTCGACTTAGATCTGGAGTTTTGGTTGAAGAGGGTACAACTAATATATTGATTGATACTGGACCTGATCTTCGTTATCAAATGTTGAGAAGTAAGGTTACAAGAGTTGATGCAATTCTGTATACACATGAGCACAATGACCATATCATTGGCTTAGATGATATAAGGCCTTTTAATTTTGCCCAGAAGGTAGATATGCCTGTATATGCATTACCTAGAGTCTCGGATGAATTAGAGGCAAGATTTGGATATGTTTTTTCTAAGAATCACTATCCAGGTGCGCCTAGAGCAATCTTAAACAGAATAGAAGATTGTGGAGTTTTTGAAGCCGGCGGACAGCTTATTCAACCCATTCAAGTGATGCATGGGAATTTGCCAATTTTAGGATACAGAATTGGTGATTTTGCATTTATCACTGATGCATCTTATATAAATGACAAAAATATCGCATTTCTAAAAGATGTTAAAATATTGGTAGTTAACGCACTACGAAAAGAAATCCACCACAGTCATTTCTCTTTAGGTCAAGCATTAAGCTTGATAGAGCAAGTCAAACCCCAAAAAGCGTATATCACTCATTTGAGCCATAAAATGGGATTGACAAGAGATTGGGAAAAAGAATTGCCTAATAATGTTTTTCCCAGTTATGATGGATTAGAGCTATTTATATAGTTTTGGAATGCTATGTTTGTCAATATAAAGTAATTGTCCATTATTATAGGTAGCGTAATTTGCATTATGAATAAAAATCTCATACTTTTAACAGAGGCGAGAGGTACTATTCTTATCTCGCTAATAATGGAATTTATACTTAAATAGATTGAAGAAAAAATATTTATATATATTCATGTGTGTTATGATTTGGTCTTCTATCTGTAGCCAACAGCAAAATCAGTATACACAATTTGCATTGAATAAATATGTGTTCAACCCTGCCTATGCTGGGCTGGATTTTTCTGTGAGTGCTAACCTTATGTATAGAAATCAATGGGATGGCATTGATGGAAATCCCAGAGATATAAACCTTAATGCACACCTTCCTTTTTACCTTTGGAGTGGAGCTATAGGAGGCATTATCGAGAAGCAGTCATTTGGAGCATTATCACAGACTAGTTTATCAGGTTCATATAACTATGTTGCCAGTTTGCAAACTGGATTATTATCTTTTGGAGGGAGAGTAGGTATAAGTCAATTATCAGTTGATGGTTCAAGGATAATTACCCCAGAGGGAGATTATAGTGGTATATTTTCTCATAATGATCCTATATTATTAGAAAATTCTGATTTAGGATTAGGATTAAAGTGGGATGCGGGCGTATTTTTCTACAATAAAAAGATTGAATTGGGAGTCGCAATAAGTCATTTTCCACAAAATTTTATCACTTTAGAGCGCACTTCCTATCATCAAACGACACATGTGAATAGTTTTTTTCAATATAATTTTAAAATTTTTGAAAATATTGATCTTCTGCAAAGTATCTTACTAAAGACGGACTTTGATCAAATTCAAAGTGACGTTTCTTCGATATTTAGAATAAATGGCAATATTTTTGGAGGTATAAATATGCGGGGATATAATTCTCGTTCGCTGGATGCAATGGCTATCATAGCGGGTATGAAATTAGGGGATCATTACACCATTAGTTATAGCTATGATCTAGGTGTGTCGGGCTTGCGCAGGGCTCATGAGGGTACACATGAGATTTTAATCAACTATAACCTTCGAAAGGTTTTGGGTTCTGGTGAACTTCCTAAGATCATATATAATCCTAGGTATTTGTAAGTCAGCTATATATGATGTTTTATTTAATATGAGAAATTGGTAAAAAATTGGTTTTTCATGAAATAAGATGTGATTATGATCGTTTTAGTTTCTCTAAGTTTATAAATACTTTATGAAATGTGAAATATCAAAATATAATTTTTGATAATTCAAATGCAGGCTTATCTTTACAGCCTAGAAAATAAATGGGGCACATTATTACATTAATGTTTATTACACTTTAACAAAATGAGTAGAAATATTTTATCAAGAATTGGGGTTCTTGCGATGTTGTTTATAATCACGTCGTGTGGGGTAAAAGAATCAGGTCAATTAACGGGCGTATTAGAAAGACCTAATTGGTCAGGAATTAACCCTTTCGGTATGGTTTACGTTCCTTCAGGTACATTACATATTGGTCAGAGTGATCAAGATATATTTAGTACCTATACGCAAAGACCAAGATCTGTAAGTATTCAAGGTTTTTACATGGATGATACCGAAGTCACAAACAATGAGTTTAGACAATTTGTTACATGGGTCAAGGATTCGATTGCTCACGAAAAGATGGATGATTTCATCGAAGATGATTTCGGGAATCAGAGAATCGATTGGGAGTATGAATTAGATTATTCCGACGAGACACTAGATGATATGTTTTACCAAGGTGATATGGCATTTGATGGCAAAAGATCATTTGATGTTTCAAAGTTCAACTATTCCTATGAATGGATTGATTGGAAAAAAGCTTCTACTTATACAGAGTATGGTGAAGACGAATCAAGAACTAGTCTTATACAAAAAGAAATAACAAATATTTATCCAGACACACTTGTTTGGATCAGAGATTTTGGATACTCCTATAATGAGCCAATGACCAGAAATTATTTTTCTCACCCTGCATTTGATGATTATCCTGTTGTAGGAGTTGATTGGAAGCAAGCGAAAGCATTCTGCCATTGGAGAACAAAACTTTGGAATAAATACAAAGGCGTAGATGAGCCTAACTCGGAAGAATTTAGACTGCCAACAGAGATAGAATGGGAGCATGCTGCAAGAGGTGGACATGAATTAGCTCCATATCCATGGGGTGGATATTATGTTAGAAATGCGAAGGGATGTTTACTCGCTAACTTTAAGCCTGGTAGAGGTAACTATCCAGAAGATGGAGGTCAATATACTGTAAAAGCGGATGCATACTTTCCAAATGATTATGGTCTTTACTGTATGGCAGGAAATGTAGCTGAATGGACAGAAGACGCATACCATGAAAACAGTTATACTCATGAACATGATTTAAATCCTAATTATAAGTACGATGCGAAGGACGAAGATCCTGAAGTTTTTAAGCGTAAAGTAATCAGAGGAGGATCGTGGAAAGATATTTCATACTTCCTTCAAACTGGAACTAGACACTGGGAATACCAAGATACAGCTAAATCATATATAGGATTTAGATGCGCACTTACATTCTTAGGTAGATCTATCAATGATTTCTAAAATTAAAATATTAAAAATTACTATTAATATACTAAGTAGCTGATATTCACGGTTCTTGTATATTAATAGTAGTTTTTTGAATACCATTGGCAATTGACGTTTTGGAATTGGGGAAAATTTGCAAAGCATCTCATAGATGGAAATTCAAACACTATTCATACTTAATTATTAACTAATCCGTAATCTTAAAATTTAACAAAATGAGTTTTATCAAATCTTCAGGTTTTAAATACTTTAAAAATCTAATTATTGGTGTTGGTGCTGCTGTCGTAATGGTAGGTGCATTGATGAAAATTACTTCTCACCCTCTTGGTAATACATTTATTACTATTGGTCTTTTGACTGAGGCATTTCTATTCTTCATGTTAGGAATTCTACCTCCAGAAAAAGATTACTACTGGGATAAACTATACCCGGGACTAGATAAGTACAATGCGAGTATCTCTCCATTGACTGCTAGTGGTGCAGCTTCAAGGAATCTTGACGCTGATGTTGTAGAAAACAAATTAGGTGGTATGTTAGACGAGCTACAAGGAATGTCAAAAAGCCTTGGATCATTAAAAGCACTTCAGGAAGTAGACTTCTCTAAAACTTCAGAACATCTGAAAGGAATGAACAACTTCTATACAAGAATGCAAGAAGCTATGAAATACATGGATGCTAGTGTCGATGATACTAAAGCATACAAAGATCAAATGGCCGCTCTTAATAAAAATCTTTCTTCTCTTAACGGAGTATACGGAAATGTGTTAAATGCATTTTCTGTGAACAAAGGATAATCCTAACTGGATTAACACCAAAAGAAATTTTTATTAAATAACATACTAAAATAATATAAAATGTCAATACCTAAGGAACCCAGGCAACTGATGATAAACATCATGTACCTGGTACTAACGGCGCTGTTAGCCCTCAACGTATCTGCTGAAATTTTCAATGCATTTGAAATGGTAGATGGAGGACTTAAATCAGCAAATTCTGCTTTGGATGCTAGTAATAAAGCATTGCCAGCTGCAATTCGCGAGCAAGCAAAAGCAAAAGCCTCTTTCCAAACTTATGCGGATAGACTTGATGGTCTAAGAACAACGTCTAAAGAAGGAACTGCCTATATAGACGAAATTGTAGAAATTCTAATTGATGAGTCAGGAACTCCTGATGGTTTAGTAGATGATCTAGATTATGTGATCGTAGGTGAACAAAATAAGAGAGAGCTTAAAGGGAAGAAGAACTACGATGGGACAACAAGAATCATGGTGGACGGTGATAAAGGGACTGAACTATTGAACAAAATGAAAGAACTTAAAATTAAGTTTTTATCTTTTGTCGATACTGCGGACCAAGCCGGAATCGCTGCAAATCTTCCTATAAACATCGATGAAAGTGCTTGGAAAGATTCTCCAAATGCTAAGAAGAACTGGGCAGATTTTACTTTTGGTCATATGCCATTAGGTGCAACGATGCCTATCTTCTCAAAGTTTAAAAATGATATCAAAGCTTCAGAAGCTGAAATACTAGGTTATCTTTCTAGTAAAGTAGGTGTTGGAGGTGCTACCGTAGTACTTGATAAGTACACAGTAGTATCTGCACCAAAGAAGTCATACATTATTAAAGGAGAGAAATTTGAGACGGATGTATTCTTATCTGCATCTGCAGGTAAAGATTCACAGACCGGCCTCTCTATTTCTGTAAATGGGACAAGTTTAAGACCAGACGCAGATGGGGTTGCTAAATTCTCTCAAACCGCGTCTACTACTGGTATTAAGAAATATTCTGCGTCTATTACTGTTGTAGATCCTGTAACTGAAGAAAGAAAGTCTTTCAAGAAAGATTTCGAATATGAAGTAGGAGAGAGATCTGTTGCTATATCAGCATCTAAGATGAATGTTTTCTACATTGGAGTTGATAATCCAGTTGAAGTTTCAGCTGCGGGAGTTGCATCTGATAAGGTGAAAGTAAGTATGAATGGAGGTGGAGGAACTATCACAAGAAATGGAGATGGAACTTATACTGTTAATGTAAAAACTCCAACTAGAAAGGGAGAGGATGCAAAGATAAATGTTTCTGCTCCAGGAATGAATGCTAGTAAAGACTTTAGAGTAAAGAGAATACCTGATCCAGTACCAGTTGTAGGTGCTAAGAGTGGTGGTGTTATTTCTTCTGGAGAATTGAAAGGAGCGCCAGGAGTACTTCCAATCTTAAAAGGATTTGATTTTGATGCAAAATGCACAGTCAATGGTTTCAGAATGGTAAGAGTTGCACCTAGAGCGGATGCAGAAATAGTTTCTAATCAAGGAGGAAGGTTCAATGGTGATGCCAAAAGTTTAACAGGCAAAGCTAGACCAGGTGATAGATTCTTTTTTGAAAACATAAAGTGTACTTGTCCAGGTGATTTAGGTCCTAGAGATATAGGAACAATGTCATTCTTAGTACGATAACAATAATAGAGAATTAGATAAATACATTCGAGATGAATAATTTCTTAAAATATACGTTTTTCTTTTCGCTTCTTTTAGGGTCGATAGGAATGAGTGCCCAAATAAAGGTAGGCGCGGAAGATATCATAACTGAATCTAGCGAACCAGCTGAAGATATCTATGTAGATGATATCGTAGTAAAACGATTGATCACTGAAAATAGAGTTCTCCAATATGAGCCTATAAGAGAAGCTGACATCGCTTGGCAAAAGACAATCTACAGAGTAATCGAAACTAGAGAAAAAATGAATCTGGCTTTTAGAAGTCCAGTAAAACCTTTCTTTGAGATTTTAAGAGATCTATCTATGAACGGGGACATCACATTATTTAAACATGATGGTGTCGCTCCGGATTATAAATCTCCTTTTACTGCTCAAGATGTAGAGGACGCATTTTTTAGAACAGATACAGTGTCTTCTATCGATTATGATACTTATGAAGAAACTGTAAAAATCAACAAGAGTGAAGTTTTCTATGAAGATGTGAACAGATTCAGAATCAAAGAAATTTGGTTTTTTGATGAAGAAGCATCTATGCTTAAAGTAAGAATTTTAGGTGTTGCTCCTGTAATTGATAGAATAGATCCTGAAACAGGTGTTGTAAAGTATCCTGAAGTTCTATTTTGGATCTACTACCCAACTGCAAGAGAGTTGTTATCAAAACATAGAGTTGTAAATGATAACAATGACATTGCGCCAATGACTTGGGCTGATCTATTTGAATCAAGGTTCTTCGCTAGTTACATCTATAAGATAACGAATGTATTGGATAAGAGAGTACAGGATAATTATTCTGCTACAGATGAAAGAAGCGGTATCAATGCCCTTCTGGAGTCAGAGCAGATTAAAGCTGAACTCTTCAACTTTGAACACGATCTTTGGGAATATTAATACATTCTAAAGAGAAAGAGTATATAGCCTACACGATTAATTTTGTGTAGGCTTTTTTTGTTAAATTAGAACCAGAAATCTACTTTTTATAAACTTATTGTATTAACGGTAACTTAAGTAGTTTGTTAAATTTTGCAGAAATGAGAAGGAATAAATTTACTTCTGCATTTTAATTTCGTCTTATATAGACATTCACATAAAATTAAATATCATGCAATATTTTAAGATCCTTTCTTTTGCAATAATTAGTTCCATGGTTGTAACTTCTTGTAGCCCTAGGCTCTACCCATTTACTGACAATGTTTATGAGGAGTTTGATAATTCGTCGGATGCATTGTCTAAAATTCAGTTTTATTTATCAGGTGATATTGTTTTATATCGGGACTTTGGTGGAAAAAGTACCACAGTTGAAAATGGTACCATTAAGATTGTGGATGGAAGAAGGATTGAGGAAGTGACTTTTAAGAAAGGAACACCTGGAGTATTTGTTTTCTCTCCGAAAAGAGATAGAGTTGCAATTAGTTTCGAAGCCGAGGACGATAAATATCTGATGTTCGGACCTAATCAAAAAGCGGGTGGTAGGTTTGTTTTGTTGGCGAAAGAGTGGAAGAAGAATCGAGGTAAAGTAACGTATGCTGATCAAACTTGGAACACAACGAGCGAAAGTGCTTACTCCAACCTATTAGTAGATTTGGACAAGGCAAGAAATACCAAGTATAAGAAAATAACGGTGTCTGGAAGAAAAGTGAATTAGACAAATTAAGTATTACAAAACATCTTTGATCGCCCAAAGATAAAGGCTTGCCACTGTTCTATGTGGCTGCCATTTTTTAGAAAGGTTTTCCATTTTTATGTGGAGTTCTTTTTTCTCCTGTTTTAAATTATAGATTTCGATCATTCCATTTTGTATGCCAAGATCGAGAACAGGAAAAACATCAGGACGCTTAAGTACAAACATTAGGATCATTTGAACGGTCCATTTTCCTACTCCTTTTATTTCTGTGAGGAGTGAGATTATTTCATTATCAGATATTGTATCCCAATCTTTATCAAATAGGTCATTGTCCTGAAAAAACAATGCAACATTTCTGACATACTTTGTTTTCTGTCCTGATAAACCTACGCCTCTCATGTCAGTATCACTAAGTTTTAATAATTCCCTTGATCGTGGGTATTCTGTATCGAATAGTCCGATAAATCTTCTATGAATAGTAGCTGCTGCCTTAATACTTAACTGTTGTGATACAATAGAACTTATTAGACCCGAATAAATATCACTTGAAGGGTTCCTAGGAGGCAGTTTGATTTTTTCGATGTAAGGTTTGAATTTCTTGTCTTTAGATAAGTGCTCAATTGCTGTCTTATAATCTAATCCATCCATATTATCCATTGATCACCTCATGTGAATGAGTCATATTAACTCCTGCAGATAGCATGATAGAAACAGAACAATATTTATCCATTGACATTTCTACGGCTTTTTTCGCTTTTTCTGGTTTTACTTTTCCATAGATTTTATAATGAAGGTGTATGTCAGAAAATATGGATGGAACAGCATCTACCCTAACTCCTTTTACTTCTACTTCTATTCTGTCAAAGGGCTGTCTCATTTTTTCGAGAAATATCTCTATATCAATAGAACTACATGCGGCGGTAGCCATCAAAATAGACTCCATTGGAGAAACTGATTCTTTATTACCACTGAATTGAAATGACTGTCCTCTTTCGTTTGTTCCTTTATAGTTTAGTGATCCATGAATGGATTCCAGTTTGATTTGCATTGAATTTTGATTTTCATGCAAATTATTGATTATTTTTTAGACTGATCTATATTACTCGATGAATTAAGATTTAAGTTGCGACTTTTACTAATCATAATAGTTTTGATTATCATTAATAACATACAATCAAGTAAACATTTGTGAAGATCTATTATTTCTATAGGGTAATGGTCTTTACTGAAAAAAAAGGGGATGAATCCTTACATTTGCGAATCAAAAGTATACAGCACAATCTGAATGGCAGCACTAACAACGGCAGAAAAGAAAGCGAGAAAGAAAGAAATAACTGAATTGAGAAAGTACATTCATATCAAAGGTGCTAACTCTAATAATCTTAAGAATATAGAACTTAAGATCCCTAAAAATGAACTAGTTGTTGTAACTGGCTTGTCGGGATCAGGTAAGTCATCGTTAATAATGGATACATTATATGCCGAGGGACAAAGACGGTATGTCGAATCACTTTCTTCCTATGCTCGCCAGTTTCTCAGCAGAATGAAAAAACCTGAAGTTGAGTATATAAAGGGAATTTGCCCAGCCATTGCTATAGAACAAAAAGTATCTTCTAGCAATGCAAGATCAACAGTAGGTTCTTTGACAGAAATTTATGATTATTTAAGATTGCTTTATGCTAGAATTGGTAAGACATACTCTCCAATAACCGGAGAGTTAGTGAAAAAGCATGAGGTTTCTGATGTCACAGATTTTATATTCAAGCATAAAACAGGAACGAAGATAGTGCTTAGTATTCCGCTCCAAAGAAAATATGAAAGAACACTCGAACAGGACTTGTCACTCCTTATTCAAAAGGGATTTACAAGAATAAAAGTGAATGGTGCACTTGAATATATAGAAGATTTCCTCGAGTCAAAAAATAAAGACCTTGTAAAGCAAACTGTCGATGTCATAGATCTCTACAGAATATTGATAGATAGGTTTGTTGTTAATGATGAAGAAGAAAATAGAAAAAGGATTTCGGATTCGGTTTTGACAGCTTTTCAAGACAGTGAAGGAGAATGTGAAGTGGAAATTCTTGGTGGAGAAACTGAAATGTTCAACAATCGATTTGAGATGGATGGAATGTTATTTCTAGAACCTACTCATCAATTATTTAATTATAATAACCCATACGGAGCCTGCCCTAAATGTGAGGGATATGGGAGAGTTCTCGGTATAGATCCTGATAAAGTCATCCCAGATGATAATAAGTCAGTATATGATGATGCTATCGCGCCGTGGAGAGGTGAAAAAAGCAGTCTGTGGAAAGATAGGTTGGTTAATGCTGCATTCAATTTTGATTTTCCAGTCCACAGACCGATCAAAGATTTAACTATAGTTGAAAAGAAGATTCTCTGGAAGGGAAATGAATGGTTTGCTGGAATCAATAATTTTTTTGAGGACTTGCAAGAGAAAACCTACAAAATACAGAATAGGATTATACTTGCTAGGTTTAGAGGGAAAACGGATTGCCCTGAGTGTGAAGGAGGAAGATTAAGGAAAGAGGCTAGATATGTAAAAATAGATGGCAAAGATATAAGTGATTTGATCGATCTTCCATTAGATCAGTTGAAATCCTTTTTTAGTACTATTAATCTTTCAGATCATGATCAGCAAATTGCAGACCGAATATTACTTGAAGTAAATAACAGACTGCAAGTAATGAATGATGTAGGATTATCTTATTTATCTCTTGACAGGCAAGCATCTACGTTAAGTGGCGGCGAAACACAAAGAATAAACCTAACGAGAACTCTTGGTAGCAACCTAACCAATTCACTATATATCCTTGATGAACCAAGTGTAGGATTACATCCAAAAGATACTGAGAAACTTGTAGAGGTACTTCAAAAACTTAAAGCATTAGGTAACACAGTCGTGGTGGTAGAACATGAAGAAGAAGTAATCAAAAATGCTGATTCTATAGTTGATATAGGGCCGATGGCTGGCATATATGGTGGAGAATTGATCTATTCGGGTAGCTATAAAAATTTTATTACTGGAAAAATAGAAAGTCTTACAGCAGATTACCTCGTTGGTAAAAAGAAAATAGAAGTTCCGAAACAAAGAAGAAAAGGAGTCAATAAAATAGTGATCGAAGGTGCTGGAATGCATAATTTGAAGGATATTGATGTAACCTTTCCACTGAATACATTTATGGTGGTAAGCGGAGTCTCTGGCTCTGGAAAAACCACTTTAATTAAAAGTATTCTGTATCCCGCATTAAAAAAGCATTTAGGAGATCCGATTCCACTTTCACCTGGAAAGCATAAAAAAATTACGGGCGATTTATCGGCTTATACACAAGTAGAACTTGTAAGCCAAAATCCTCTAGGTAAGAGTAGTAGGTCAAATCCGGTTACTTATGTTAAGGCTTATGATAGCATCAGGAAACTGTACTCTAATCAACAATTGTCAAAAATAAAGGGATTCCAACCCAAACATTTTTCATTTAATGTTGAAGGGGGGAGATGTGAGACATGCAAAGGTGAAGGAGAAATAACAGTAGAGATGCAATTTCTTTCCGATGTTAGACTTACTTGTGATGAGTGTGATGGAAAGAAATTTAAAGATGAAGTCCTTGATGTCAGATACAAAGGGAAGAACATTTTTGACATATTGGAATTAAGTATCGATGAAGCGATGGAATTCTTCGATGATAAAAGTGATATAATAACTAGAATTAGACCACTCTATGATGTAGGATTAGGTTATGTGAAGTTAGGACAACCAAGTAGCACTTTATCTGGGGGAGAAGCTCAAAGAGTAAAACTAGCTTCGTTTTTAGGAAGAGAAAATAGCCGTGAAAAAATATTTTTCATATTTGATGAGCCTACTACAGGTCTACACTTTCATGATATACTCAAACTTATGGATGCTATGAATGCACTTGTAGAAAGAGGTCATACTGTTCTAGTCGTGGAGCACAATATCGATGTAATCAAATGTGCGGACTGGCTTATCGATCTTGGTCCTACCGGAGGAATTATGGGTGGAAATCTTCTGTATCAAGGTGTACCAGAAGGAATAATTAAAGTGAAAGAATCATTTACTGGACAGTTTCTGAAGGGAAAGTTGTAAGCTTTAAGGCAAGTAATCAAATCGCATAAAGCTATCGGAGTTCTATCGGTTCGCGAAAAGACGCATCCTAGAAAGTCGATCGTTGAATGGTCGCAAGCCTAAGTATTGAATATCTAGATGTCAAATAGCCTAGTTTAATACTTAAATTCTCCGGTGCTTGCGTCGGGGTCATAAAAAAGATGTTTTTGCATAAAAACGCCTTATCACAAAAAAGATCCGATTTCCGACCTTTAGGTTGGAAAAATTTTGGCTAATGCTCCATCCGCTTGCGGTGGGGTAGTCAAAATTTAGGATCTTTTTACTTAACAATCATAATCTTAGTTACAAAGCTATCTGGAGTGTCAAAAGATGCTGTACCTGTGCTAAATACAAAATACACACCAGATGCAGCTTTCCTTCCAGTATAGTCCTTTCCATCCCAAATCGCTTGCCCTCCAAGAGCTGTAGCTTCATAGACGAGCTTGCCGTTAAGATCTGTAATTTTAATATTTGCATCTCTAGCAAGTCCTTTTATTGCAATAGGTCCGATATATTCTGGTCTTACTGGATTGGGATATGCAAATACTTGATTAGCATGATTTTTAGTTGATCCCAAGGTTTCAGTACGATAACTTTGCATTCCTTTATTGGTAGAGATATACATGATTCCAGTGTCACCATCGTATTCAAATGCATTGATCACGTTGTCAAACAATGGAGAATTATCCACATTAAACTGCAATTCCAATGTCTCTCCATCAGGAGATTGGACAAATATCCCATTTCTAGACCCAAACCACTTTCTGTTGCCTCCATCAAATGCAATTGCTCTTATATCTTCCGTTTCTAAGAGAAATGCTGCAATGCTATCTTGTAAAACTTTTCGTCTACTGCCTAAATTTCCGCCTTCGAAGAGCGCAGGGCTACTATCAAAAATGACGGGCCCTTCATTAGTACCTACCCATACTTCCCCATCAAGATCTACGCCCACCGTATTAACAGTTCCAGTTTGTAATTCACTATTTGAAGTATTGATAAATACGGATTGGTCATCACTAGGATCAGCTAATGTACCATTGCTGTTGTGTACGACGATTCCACCAGCAGCACTGATCAAAACAGACCATGTATACCCATTCTGATCTACTACTACCTTAGCCAATTGATTATCTCCAGAAGGATTGAATGCATGAAAATTGCCTTCTGGTGTATAGGCAATCAATGGAGTTACTGCCCCGAAATTGTTAATCCACAACACTTCATTATTGTCAAATGCCAAACCAGAGATTCTTTCTCTATTTGGGTCACCTACGGTTCCACTTATTGGACTATTGTTTTCCTTGTATACCGTTGCTATTTCTGTATTCGGGTCAAACTCCAAAAGCCCTTCATAGTATGAAGCCACATAGATTCTATCGTCACTAGGGTGGGGTTCTATCTGAAAATTATTGATAAATTCTAGCGTGTCCGTAGCTGGAATTGTTTCCTTTCGATAATTTGTCCAAGTTCCATCACGTAGAATATAGAAACCATTTCGGTTAGCTAATGGTGTATAATTATCTTTGACACCACCTGATGCCGCATAAAGAATTCCATCTTCTACCGCGATATCAGTTACTTCTGCCTGGGAAGGGCTATTAATCTTGGTAAACATGCATGGACTTGTATCACTTTCTGCCCATCTTATATTTGTAAACCCATCGGCGTACCAAATTCTGCCTTGTTCATCTTCTACAGCATATCGAATAATATTTGCACAACTGCTATTGTGTACTCTTTGGCCATTATTTTCATCAATGAATATTGCTCTAGCCGTTATTCCAGTTTGCACTCCTACGATCAATCGTGATTGACCTGGAGCCAGAAATTTGATGTCATAATTTTCATATCCAGTCAAAGGCAAGTCAGTAAATTGTCCATTGTCACCTTCAAAATATAAGTCATTTTCAATATTTGCATAAAGTCGATTATTGAAAACTTCAATATGGCCACAAGAATAAACAATGGGAAATCCTACTTGGTTATCAAGTAAAGTCCAACTAGAAAAATCAGCAATGTTATTATTAGCGACAATGTCCACTGAATATATACCATCATCGGTAGCTGCATATAATATGTTGCCATTTGATGTAATATCATTGACTGCTAAGTTGGTGAATACAGTACTCGTGAATTCTAATTTTTCAAGATTCAATTCAATAACACCAAATACAGTAGCGAAGAACACCTGATTTTCATTTTGAATGTGAATATCATTGATTGATCTATCGCCAGTAAGAATTTGATTGTTTTTTACATCAGCAATATTTATTATCTCATCATTCCCTATGATATCAATATTACTGTTGTCATATACTACTATTAATTGTTCCTTTAGATCGTTGTATTTGATGCGTTTTATTCCTACGTCAGTAAGTCCATCAATTTTGGATAAGAACATATAATCATTTACATCTTCTTTATTTATGCTAAATAGAGAAAGCTCTGTGGCATAATAAATTTTATCTTTACTCTGAGTGACCCATCTACCATCATTATAAGGAAGAAATGATTTCCATTCCCCTATTTTTTGATCCAACTGACTAGTAGATAAATTTATAAAAAATAAAAACGCAAGTAGACTTAATGTAAAACGCATATGATTTTGTCGATTTGAGAAAGTAAAACGCTTATTAAAGCTTAAAAGTATGATGGTGTATTAGAATATTACACATTGACCAACAAAAGGTGCACCATCATAACTATTAAAGACAAATATGGTAATATTAGGTAAACTAGTTTACAACTTCGAATGATTGTTTCACCTGGTTTCCATCTTCATCTACTATAGTTATCATATGAGGACCTGTTGTGGCATTAATTTCCATATTATGAAATTCTTGGGTATATCCTAAGTAAGAATTATCAATATGCCAGTATAGAATACCATTAGGATTTTGATGAGCTGCCTTGAAAATTGCTTTTTGTTGAATACCATCGATATCTGTTGGAAGGTAGATTTTTGATCTCTCAGTAGGATAAATAAACGACATTATATCTGAAGATACATCTTGTATGCAGTCTTTTCGAAATGGTGGAGTGGTCTTATATTCTGGGTGTTTTTTTCTATAATAATATGCCATGGAAGACGGTAATTCAAACCAGTTAATATGCTTCATTTTAGAGGGAGCTATGCATATGCTGGATACTTGATACCCTGATCGGTCCATATGTATGAGTCTGTGATATGGACAAGTATTAGATTTTTGACCTTGAACTACACTGAAAATTGTATCTACCGATTCACAATAAGATGAAAGTAAATACCCACTCTTGCTACATGTTAATATCGGCACTAAATCATCCACTGGTTCTTTAAAAGAAACGCCTGAATCTAACCTATTAAATATATCGAATAGGATGGGTCCGGCTTTACTTACACCAACCAAACTATTTTTCCCTTCACCATCTGCGTTCCCAACCCATATTCCTACTGTGTAATTTGGTGAGACACCTATGGCCCATGCATCTCTATGGCCATAGCTGGTCCCTGTTTTCCATGCTATGGGTTTAGATGAATTGAATTGTTCCCATTGACCATCAGCTCCTGGACGTATTACTTTCAGCATTGCTTCGAATGTTTTAAAAATTGAGCCTGCAGACAAATTGATAGGTTCTCTACTGTATGTTTTCTGGCGCATTTTGTTAGATGAAATGGATGGAGTTTCGTTTGGGAGTATGTTATATTTTCCATCGTTATTATTGAATTCTATCAGCGTCTGACCAAGCGAAGCGTATGCCCCACATAGGTTCCAAAGAGTAACTTCTCCTCCACCTAATATCAAAGAAAGTCCGTAATGATCTGAAGATTTATTTATCGTTGTAAACCCATGGTCTTGTAACTTATGAATGAAAGGCTCGACACCATAGTCCTGTAAAGTATACACTGCAGGGATATTAAGAGACATTGCTAAAGCCTTATCAGCTGGAGTAGCACCAGTATATTTTCTATTGTAGTTTTTTGGATTAAATCCCCGTATCTGAGTTGGTATATCTTTTAATAGAGCTTGTGGCATCATTTTACCTTCGTCTATCATATGAGCATAGAGAATTGGCTTGAGAACTGAACCAGAACTTCTCTTTGCTTGAATCATATCTACAGCTGATTCTTGGTTAGTGTTTGGAGCATTTCCAAGATAAGCTTTTACTTCTCCTGTCCTTGTGTCAAGAACTATTATTCCTAAATTGTGAATATCAGATTGAGCATTTATTTGATGATGGTAGCTTCCAATTTCATATGTCATTTGTTGAATGTCATAATCAATAGTACTATTTACAATTTTCTCTGGATCGATTTTATGAACATACTCTAATAGATGAGAAGCTATAGAAGGCAAAGGATATGGTTTTGGCGGTATTTTTTCGAGAACGTACAAGTCTACATTTTCTTTCGAAATTAGATTTTCATCTTTCATTGTGTAGAGTAATCTGTTTCTTTTAGTAAGAAGGCGAGATCTATTCTTTGAAATATGAATTAGTGATGGGGCGTTGGGTAGCACAGCTAACATAGCAGCTTCTGAAACAGACAATTTAGAAGGATGTTTTTTGTAATATCTCCAACTGGCCGCCTCTAAGCCTACTACATTGCCACCAAAAGGAGCGTGGCTAGAATAGAGCTGTAATATCTCAACTTTAGAGTAACGCAACTCCAACCTGACAGCTAAGATCATTTCGATTATTTTTTGAGAAATAGTTCGGGACTTCCCTTTTCTAGACATTCGAATTACTTGCATGGAGAGTGTTGAGGCTCCACTTTCTATTTTTCCTGCTTTGATATTTTGGATCAGCGCCCTTCCTAATGATAGAACATCTACTCCTATGTGACTTCTAAACCTTTTATCTTCGAATGTGACGATAGCTTCTTCAAAATTTTGAGGCACGGAGTCGATTAATGGAAACCGCCATTGACCATCAGCTGATATTTTAGCTCCAATCAATTGCCCTTTGTCATCATTCAGTACCGTGCTATACGGATCTGAGAATAAGGGATCCGGCAAGCAGAAATAGAACCAAACCAAAAGAATGGAAAGGACAAACAAGAGTGATCTTTTATATTTTAGTAGTATTTTGATAAGAATTTATATTTTTCATAGGCCAAATTAGATGAATAATATGAAAACTAAGGGGTCAACTACAAACTGTTGGGAATTGGTTAGTATTCGTCGATTTTTTAAACGGAATAACACTTTTGGAAACACCTCAGAAAGATCAATTTTCATATCAAGGAAAATAAAAGGAGAGGCAATATCTCTTGATTGAAGATTGGTTTTCTAGAATATTTACCGTTTTCTAAGACAAATATACTGACCACATAAGCAAGGGGATAGATAACCCAATACTCTCTAACTCCTGCCTCTTGATAGAGACTGTATTAATCAATCATATCTTGTTTAGCGGTGCTTTTAGATATTACTTCTGTTATCCAATCCGGAGTACCTACACAACCTGCTTTTTCAATTTTAGTAAGATCGCATATTATTTTAAGACCTGGCTGGACTACTGAGGTAACTTTACTTTTATCCTTGTGGGTGGGGTAATATTACATCGAAAGGGGCAGGATAAGCTTTACCGGCTAATCTTTTTTGATCAGTCTTCCAAGCTTAAAACATATCTCTTGGTGATAAGATTTCGGAGCTGCAGTCATCCTGTAAATCTTACCTTTTATAAGTTCCACCTGTTCATCACATTCAAATTTGATATAATCTGCATAAGAATATTGACAAGAGTATTCAGCAGCTGGTTCTTCTGCAATGCTTTGTGTATGGTCTTCTTTCGTGTCTGACATAAAGTAAATATGATGTTTTTATGCAAAACATGTTTTCTGTTTATACTCTAAAGTATTTTCTAAGTAAATTGGTAAAATCGGAATTGTACCACGGTTTCGAATTTTTTGATCTAATTTTTTGTTTAAAATCGTAGATAAAAATATCAATTTCTAGTTTTACGAACAAGTGTTCGCTTTTTACGTTATATTTGTAAAATCAAACCTAATTAACATGACAGAAATACAATCATTGGAGAAGCGATTTCAAGATAGAGTTGATGCTGAAGAACGGATTGAGCCTAGAGATTGGATGCCAGAAAAATATCGAAAGACATTGATCAGACAGATATCTCAACATGCTCATTCGGAGATTGTAGGAATGTTGCCAGAAGGAAATTGGATCACTCGAGCACCGAATCTTAGAAGAAAACTTGGGCTGATTGCCAAGGTGCAAGATGAAGCGGGACATGGATTGTATCTATATTCTGCTTGCGAGACTTTAGGCATTTCAAGAGATGAAGTACTTGATCAACTCCATACGGGGAAGGCGAAGTATTCCAGTATATTTAATTACCCAACCCTAACTTGGGCCGACATAGGAGCTATCGGCTGGCTTGTAGATGGCGCTGCCATCTTGAATCAAGTACCAATATGCCGATGCTCGTATGGGCCTTACGCTAGAGCCATGGTGAGGGTTTGTAAGGAGGAATCATTTCACCAAAGACAAGGGTATGAGATAATGCTAGCTCTTGCGAATGGCACCTCAGAACAAAAAAAAATGGCACAAGATGCTCTAAATAGATGGTGGTGGCCATCTCTTATGATGTTTGGCCCAAATGATGCAGAGTCAACGCACTCAGCTCAATCAATGGCATGGAAGATAAAGAGATTCACAAACGATGAACTTCGACAAAGAATGGTGGATATGACCAAGCCTCAAGCAGATATCTTAGGATTGACGATGCCTGATCCTGATCTAAAATGGAACGAAGAGCGTGGAGCGCATGATTTCGGAGCTATTGATTGGGATGAGTTCTGGGCTGTCGTAAAAGGAGATGGACCTTGTAACAAAGAGCGATTAGCCGCTAGGGTAAAGGCACATGAAGATGGTCAATGGGTGCGTGATGCTGCTGTAGCTTATGCCGAAAAGCAAGAAGCAAGAAAAGAGGCGAAAAGTCAAACCCAAGTAGCGTAAATTCGAAGAATTTAAGAAAGCGATAACTCGAGATTCATAGACGTCGAGATAAATTTTTCATGAGTTCAATTTCCCGAACTCAAAATTATCGAGTTCTCGAAGTCTAAAAAATAATAAATTTTTTCCTATGCAAAACTGGCCTCTATTTGAAGTCTTTTTAAGATCAAAAAATGGTCTTTCTCACAAACACGTAGGTAGCTTACATGCTGCAGACTCTGACATGGCAATTACCAATGCACGAGATGTGTACACACGACGAAAAGAAGGTGTATCCATCTGGGTAGTAGAGTCGAAGAATATCACAGCATCAAATCCCGAAGAATCAGAGTCGATGTTTGATCCTGCAGAAGATAAAGTATATCGCCATCCAACTTTTTACAAACTGCCTGACGAACTAGAACAAATGTAATCATGGGAGAAATAATCAATTTGAAAAAAGGAAGTTTATTGAAATACGTGCTTCAATTGGCTGACAATGCTATGATTTTGGGGCAAAGATTAGCTGAAACATGTGGTCATGGTCCTGTTTTAGAACAAGATATAGCTATCACTAATATCTCTCTTGATCTAATTGGTGAAGCTAGGGTACTGTATCAGTATGCAGCAGAGATAGAAGGAGGAGGTAAGACAGAAGATGATTATCCATACAAAAGAGACGTCAGAGATTGGCAGAATGTATTGTTAGTAGAGCAACCAAATGGTCATTTTGGACATATTATCATGAGGCAATTCATGTTCGATTGTTACCACTATTATCATCTTAAAGCTATGATCAATTCGAGAGATGAACACTTGTCCCAAATTGCAGCAAAGACGATCAAAGAAGCTACTTATCACCTTAAGTATTCGTCAGAATGGGTAAAAAGACTTGGAGATGGTACAGAGGAGAGTCATGACAAAATGCAGGAAGCGCTAAACGACAGAATCAGATTTTTCGATGAAGCATTTATCCCTTCTAAAATTGAAAGCGATCAATCACTGAATGGAATAGCTGTTGATTGCAGAACAATAAGGGATTCGGCTTGGGCTAAATTTACCGAAATATGTCAGATCGCAAATCTAGATATTCCAGATGTGAAATTCCCTCAGAAGGGAGGCAAGGATGGATTGCATTCCGAACACTTTGGATTTATGCTTTCAGAGCTGCAGTTTCTTCAAAAATCTTATCCAGATAGCAAATGGTAGTCGATAAATTACATATCGAAGAGATACTAAAAAATGTAACTGATCCTGAGATTCCAGTTCTTACCATACAGGATCTGGGTATTTACCAGGGGTTTAAGACGGACGGGGATAAAATAACAGTACTTATCACACCTACTTACACCGGTTGTCCTGCTATGGATATGATTTCTGTCAATGTGAAGTCGGCAATGGAAGATGGTGGATACAAAAATGTAGATGTCAAGTTGATACTATCTCCCATTTGGACAACAGACATGATCTCTGAAGAAGGTCATAGAAAACTCAAAGAATACGGAATAGCTCCACCTGTAGAAAAAACTTCAGACAAATCTTACCTGTCAGGTGATGATAAAATAGTGCCTTGTCCACAATGTGAATCGAAAAACACACAACTAATTAGTCAATTTGGAAGTACTGCATGCAAGGCATTATACAAGTGTAATGATTGCTTAGAGCCATTTGACTATTTTAAATGTTATTAAATTGATTTCTCAAGATTTAAAGAGCATTGAAAGCTTGTGATCGGTAAGCTAAATTTACTTTTTTGGAAAGAAACGTTGATAGAACGTGAATCAATTTATCGATACAGTCAACTCTTAATATAAATAGTGTTTTTAGATCCTACACCAACTAAGTAAACTCCAGCTGTAAAATTTGAAATATCTACAAAATCTCCACTTTTCCGGAAAGAGACTTCTTGCCCATTCACATCAATTATTTTAATTTGTAGATTTTTAGATTCAACTGTTTCAAAGACCCCATTTCCAGGATTATTTGTGAAGTAGGTATGATTTTGTAATTCGTGTTTTACAGTACGCACGGATTCACATAATTCAGCTAATTCTGTATTGCTGTAGATTGATTATCCTTAGTAAGTCAAAAGAGAAAGAAACATGCTTGAAATGCAAATTAACGGCTTTAGATAATTATTAGATTGATATATCACGTTGTCAATATAATTAAGTTAATTCTGAAAATGGATCAAGCATGAAATATTAACAAAACAATTATTTTTCTAGCGTTCGAATTCCCTGAATGATGTCTTCTTTGGAGAGATCCATCATACACTTGAAATGACTTTTTGGACATACATCTTTACCAATTTTGGAACATGGACTACAATTGATGTCTTTGTTTATCATATGGACTTGCGGAATGTCATATTTGTTTCCATAATATGGATACATGCCCAATTCATAAGCAGTGCTTCCCCAAAAAACCATAGTGGGAGTTTTAGAAGCGGCGGCTATATGCATTAGACCTGTATCTCCAGTTATAGTGTATTTACTACTTAGGACAAGAGCCGCACTTTCGTTAAGGCTTACTTGACCACAAAGGTTTAAAACTTGAGGGTACTTTGCTTTCAATTCTTCTGCCTGTTCTTTTACATCATTTCCACCAAGCAGAACACATTTTAGTTTTGAATTTTGGATAATGATTTCTAATTTTTCTTTTGGTATTCTCTTTGTGTGATATGTTGCACCTAGGACGATTGCAACATACCGATCTGACGGCATCAAATCTGCAATATCATATTCTGTAAGACCATGATGATAAGATAACCCTTGACCATCGTTGGTAACACCTATAGATTCTAAACTTTCGAAATACCTATCTATTAGATGTGTTTTTGGTAAGAAATTCAATCTAGTATGCACTCTAAGCCACTTTTCAATATTGATCTTATCAAAAGAAATTGACTTAACTCCAAGACTCAATATCAGTCTTTTTGACCTTAGATTTTTGTGTAGATCAATAATCAGGTCATATTTTTCATCTTTAAGCTTTGGCAATATTTCAGTAACCTCTTTGTCAATAGTATAGATTTTGTCTATATGTGGATTATGTTCTATTGTAGGCCTAAATTTCGCTTTTGTAATAAAATGAACATCACTACCCAATTGCTTTTTTACACAACGTACCACGGGACTCGTCAGTACGATATCTCCAATCGAGCTGAATCTAACTATAAGTATTTTGTTATATTTTTTTATCATTAATAATAAAAAATGCCTGACTACAAATTGCAATCAGGCATAAATTTAATCATATTAATTTATCAAAGGTTTCTACTTTACTTAGTTGGCACTTACTTCAAAGTGTAAAATAATATCAAATAATCATTTAGCCTACCACCAAAACAAAGCAACTGACACCTATTTTCTACTCCTTAACAAACATCTCACTACTAACCCCTTTGTCACTTCTAATATGCAATATATATGAACCAGCTTCCAAGGCTGATACATCAAGCATAGTATTTTGCTCAAGGTGGTTTGTTTTTTGGACGAATACATTCCTTCCCATAATATCAAAAATGGATATTTGTGTATGTCCAGAATCTTCTATGGTCGAATTTATACTGATAATCGCTCCAGCAGGATTAGGGGACAAAGAAATAGAATGTTTTGCCAATTCAATTTCTTCACTTGATGTGATGTTTCTTTCTCCGTTTGCGAACCATACACCCCACTTAACACCGGTGGATTCGAATCCAATTTGGATAGCTGCGGAATTAGACTCTATTTTGTTACTTAACAG
>CAXBGT010000057.1:0-25335 GCA_963975265.1 uncultured Saprospirales bacterium | reverse complement strand
AAGTAAAATTATTCTTTGACCTAGCACTAAATCCAAGGTACTCAAGCCATTCAAAGCTGGACCATTAGAATTAAAATGAAGTGTGTTCTGTCCCTCCAGTAAATCAGCCTCGTTTAATATCCAACCAATGCCACCAGGATGTCTCGGGAGGATCGTACCGTTTACTTCAATATCAGTTCCAAAAAACAAACCTTGGATTCCTTTTGTATAATTAACAAGTCTATCTCCTGGCCCTAGAAATGTTCCACAAGCTTCCAATGGATCTCTTATTTCTATCGTCTTTGGAACAGTATATCCAGTTAACAAATTTCTTACCCATACTTTTCTCTCGCCGAGATGATCACAATTTACAGTTATGCTAGATGAATAACTTATCGGTTCAGGGTCATTAATTCCTGTAAGTGCTAGGCCTACTTGATCACATTGTATCTCACCTACCATAAAATTATCAGGAGTTATCTGAGCTTCCTCAGTCAAATCTAATTCGTAAAAAGGCCTATAAGTAGCTTTCAATATACACTCAGCATTAGCCCATACATAAAGATAGGATTGAAGGAACACTGTAGTAGATGCATCTGTATAAAAAATCGTGATAGGATTTTTATATTGAGTAGCATCCGCAGATGAAATACTGTTAGTAAAGTCTAAAGAAGGACCATCAGAAGAAAGACCATATGCGATAGAATAATTGCCATCACAACCAAGAGCGTTTTCACAAAGTGCTATATCCGTGGCAAATATTTCTGATACCGTTTCGCCAGCAATAAAATATCCTGATACTAGTTTTAAACAATCAGGATTATCACCACATGTATCAGGATTGTCACCCGGGCAACCTCCATTTGGGGAAGTTATCACTAATGTTCCAAAACAGTTCTCTAATAAAGTTCCTCCTGAAGTCAACTCAACTATGAAAGTTGGCATGCCCCTATTCTCGCATGTCAATTGTATCACATCACTAGCAGAATTAACAGTCCCTGTAGCAAATGGGTATACATAATATGTGACTTCCCCTTGGGTCAGCATAAACTCGATATTAGGCACTAGGTCTATGATGGGAAGTTCAGCCTCTCCATTAGAATCAAGAAAATTCGTGTAATTTTGATTGCATTCAAATTGAGCAGACACATTGAACACTGCCAACGCAACAAATACAAATAAGAGTAACAATTTTTTCATAATAATAAATTTTAATTGTAGGATGTAAAGTCCTAGTTAAATAATGTGGTTTTATATCTTTCGACTAATGCCGAATGTACACGTGTATAAACTATAATTCTGATCAATCGGATTTGTTTCTGATGTGATTCCTTGTAATCGTCTCGAACTTATTCCAAAGTTTAAGTCCCAGATGGGCGATATTCTTCGGCTTACATCCAAACCAAATCCATAACTTAAAGCTGCTGATCGCTTAAAATCATTGTTTGTATCTATAGCTAGATTATAAGAAGGTTGATTTGCATTCAAGCTTGTAAAACCAGAATATCTTTGGTAAAATGAATATGCAAAAGTCCCATTTACATTTAATCGATATTTATCATTTTCTATTAATCTGTACTCTAGCGTCACTGGAATAGAGAAAGATCTAAATGTATTATTCCTAATTTCATTCGTTTCTCGATCGCTATATAATTTGACGATCTCAGTAACAGAATTCACTGAACCGTCTTGTGTATGTATAATTGAAGTAATCTGTTCCTCTTCTGTTTCTATCAAGTAGGAAGTTAAATAAGTAGATTGTTCAAAAATTTGCCCATATATCAACCCAGAAGACATACTCAATGATGGTGTTAAACTATGAGATAATCCCACAGTAATCTCCAATCCTCCGCGTACATTTTCAATCTGACGTCTTCTATTTTGCCTATCTATGTATTCTGGATCTGATGTGGCAAGATTTCTTGTTATTAAAGATGTTCCAGTGTTCACAAACATCGACCATTTATTCACTTTCATAGATTGTTCAGTCAGCAAATCTACACTTTCAAATACTGTTCTATTGATTCCAAGATCCGCTCTGAAACTAAGTTTATTAAAATCTAATGGGTCTAAAAACGAGACATTCTCATTTCTACCAATAAGTACCTTCTTGTCAACATCCTGTTTTGTTTCAAAGAGACGACCATTGGTTTTATCAGCTACATTTTTCTCATTGATCAATGAATAAACATCATTCCTTGACATCTCAATTAATTCATTTTCATGATAAACTACTGACTCCGGATATTCTGGGGTTACAATGGTTTGAGCATTATTTTTTGTGAATAAACCTTGTTGTTCTTTTGCTTCTTTAGTTGCTTCTAACTCTTTTGTAGCTGATAAAATATTATCGACATGTGCTTCAGAATTGTGCTCTATTCTCTTTTCCAAATCATCATTTACTATACTTTTTAAATCTTCATCTTCGGTCAAACTCGCGATCGGAGGTAATAATTCTGCAACAGCAAATTCATTGTTTTGGAGTCCATTTGAGATTTTGATTCCTTCTGGTTTGTCAATTATCATATAACCTATAAAACCTAATAAGCTAACAAAGAGTAGGCCGCTACAGAACCAAATTATAGCTCTTCTTTTGTTCTCCTTTCGGGGGATTGAACCTGCTAAATTGGACCACAAGTCATCTGTATCAACAGTTTCCCTGTGATTGTGTAACTGTTCAATAATATATTTTTCTTTATTCTCCATAAGTCTCTACTTTTTCTAGTTGAGCAAGAATATCTCTCAACTTTTTCTTAGCTCTTGTAAGATGTGCTCTTGAGGTACTTTCTTCTATTCCTAACATTTCTCCTATCTCTTTATGCTTCAATCCATCTATCGATGCCATCTTGAATACTTCTCTACATCCATCCGGCAATTGATTTACAATACGCAATAGATCATCATATTGCAATTGACTCAGTGCTTCCGGCAATTCAGATACATCTTCATAAAATGTACCATCATATACCGCCGATCGAGAATGAAAATTCTGTTTCTTGCGGAGCGCTACATTTATGACTATTCGACTCATCCAGCCTTCTAATTTACCTTCATGATTATATTTGAGTATCCCCTTGAAGATATTAATCCAGGATTCTTGTAAGATATCTTTCGCTTCTGATCTATCCCTAGAATATCGAAGAGCTACACTAAGCAAAAGTCCAGAAAACTTATCCAAAAGCTGCCTTTGCGCCTTTGAATCTGCCTCTTTACAACCCTTGATCAATTTTGTGTTCTCCATTCAGATTTACTCCTCAATGTTGCCTATGAACGATATCTTGTACTCTTCTCCACTTTTATATTTACCATCAACAAATCCAGCTGTTGTGCTAGAAATTTTATCATAAATCATAATATCTACTTTCACTTCTTTTTCTATGTCTGCAACTGTAAACGACAGCGTTTCGCCGGCATAATAAACAAGCCCATCATATACACCAACTTCATCTCCTTTGAAAGCAATAAAAAACTGAGTATTATCTGAACTCTCTCCCACTATGAATGACTCAATAGGCTTCACTCTTAATTTGCATTGATCAAAATTTTGCAATACGACAGCTTCTGTTTCTACTGACAGCACAGGCTCACATGCCACAAAATCAACGGATTCTCCAGTTAATTTTTCTGTTTCGATAAGTCGAGTCAAAAGCAATTTTTCTTCAAAATCATAAAATCTGAACTCTAAAATTTCATCATTAGTATTTACACTAAACTCAACATTTCCACTATCAATTCGCTTGATCACATATTGATCCCCTTTCAAAATTGTAACAAATCCACTTTGTTTATTTAATTGACAATCAAATACTTTTGCAGATATTGGATCTAAAACGAACACATTAGATTGTACGATTTGTTCCCGAATACCATGATCAAAAACTAAATCAATATGTTCGGTATTCACCCCATTATTAATTGAAATTTCTTGATTTAGTGCAATAGGGTAATATTTACTTATATCACCATTATTATCTGTAAATACGTGTTCGTTCGAATTTCTATTTTCTATTTTAGAAAATACTATTTCTGCATTTCTAAGTGATGTAATTCCTATGAATGAGGCATCTCGTTGTTTTACTGTCAAAGTTGCATACACGGTTTCGTTTGCTGTTCCCAGAGCCCACCAACCAAAAGAATCAATGTCTACAACGATCATTCCATCTACCTCTTTTAAGGAATTATTTGCTACCGTCCAAGTTAATAGGGATTCGTCATATCTATAAACATCCAAATCTTCTATGTTTGAAACATTATTCGCACTAAACAGAATGGAGACTTTACCTCCTTGAGAAATCCCCTCAGATGAGCCTAAGTAAAACAAAACTTGATCATCCAACATTCGGATTTCATTCTCAGAGACAATAAAAGGATCGACATCAACCTGATTCTCCTCATCAAACGAAGCGTAAAAGGTCACATCAGAAGACTGAGAAAACACATTTTCGTCAAAAGACAAAACGGAACCACTATCAGACAAAACATCTCCGCCTTCTGAAGATACTTCTTGAGCAATTGGTGATTCATGCATACTTATGTTCGCAACTACATCCTCCAATGATCGATGATGGTACACTCTTTTATATACAGGTAAATACCCTGCTTTTTGAGCTTTAATCACACTACCTTCTTTGCCTATCAAGATCTTATTCTCCACAAAAAATGAAGTAGAATCAGTATTCAGTAAATTTCCATTTATAGTTAAGTCAACATTCTCCAAAAAGTTATGCTCGCTGTCTGTTGAGTATCCTACGACATTAACTTCAAATATTTCTTGCGGCTCATTAGGAATTGGAGTATCCTTTATACCAATTACGTCTTCCCCACAAGAGAAAAAGAGAGTGATTGTGATAAGGGTGAGTATTATTTTTGGCATTCTTCTTTGCATTTAATAGTATAATACGAGCTGTGACAAAAACGCTTACTTTAACCGTGAAAATAATATAAATAAATCTGATAATGATATTTTAGATGTGTAGTTCGTTGGGATTGAGAGGGTTTTGTAGTATTTCTTCTCTATATGTGTGGTAATCTTTTCATCTATCAGGTGTTTCAGCCTTTAACATAATAATGAATTTTCTAGTAGGGACGCTTGTTACCACTCTCCCACCTTTCCCTTTCAATATAATATCTTATGATAGTAGTTTTCAAATTAACAATTGTGCATAATCCAAGAACCTACCCAAGCCACCAGCAGACACTTTTATCCTCAAAGAAAAAGGCCGGGATGGAATTGTAGATAATAATTGATGCCCAAGCCAAATAATACATGCTAAATTTAATTCATTCTCCCGTCTTTAATAGCACCTTTGACAATAGAGTATTATCTAAAACACATAAACAGTAAGTCCATGTTAGTGTTTATTTACTGAAATCATTTACTATTTTTACAACTTCAAAGTCGAACTTCATACATGGCATTCAAACTCACATCAAACTATATACCTACTGGTGACCAACCTCAAGCCATAAAAAAGTTAGTGGACGGAATTAATAATAATGTACCTGACCAAGTTCTACTAGGTGTAACAGGATCAGGAAAGACATTCACAATGGCCAATGTGATCGCTCAAGTTAATCGCCCGACATTGGTTTTGACTCACAATAAGACGCTAACTGCGCAGTTATATACGGAATTTACAGAGTTTTTTCCTGAGAATGCGGTTGAGTTTTTTGTTTCTTACTATGATTACTACCAGCCAGAGGCTTACATGCATTCTTCAAACACATATATCGAGAAAGATTTGTCTATCAACGA
Source organism: uncultured Saprospirales bacterium (assembly GCA_963975265.1). Classification (GTDB taxonomy): domain Bacteria; phylum Bacteroidota; class Bacteroidia; order Chitinophagales; family Saprospiraceae; genus CAJXUU01. The sequence continues at coordinate 19,601 of CAXBGT010000057.1, read as the reverse complement.
TGAGATAGACAAGTTGAGGCAGAGAGCAACCAGTTCACTGCTATCTGGCAGGAGAGACGTAATTATTGTTTCATCTGTGTCTTGTATCTATGGTATGGGGAATCCAGATGACTATGCAAGCAGTATCACAAGAATCGAAAAAGGACAAACAATATCAAGAAATGGTTTTCTGTATAAATTAGTAGACTCTCTATATTCTAGGACAGTTACTGACTTCAAAAGAGGGACTTTTCGAGTGAAAGGTGACACGGTAGACATCAATCTGAGTTATGCGGATTTTGGATTTAGAATTACCTTTTTTGGTGATGAGATTGAATCTATAGACACAATCGAAACCAGTACAGGAAAGAGAATTAGTAGCATGGAAAATGCAGCTATCTTTCCTGCCACGCTCTATGTGGCTCCTAAAGATAGATTACAATCCGTGATCAGAATGATTGAAGATGAATTGGTAACACATGAAGACTTTTTTCAAAAAGAAGGAAGATATATAGAGGCACAACGGATCAAAGAAAGAGTCAATTTCGATCTTGAAATGATCAGGGAATTGGGTTATTGTAACGGGATTGAGAACTATTCTAGATTTTTTGATGGCAGAAAAATGGGTACTAGGCCCTTCTGCTTATTGGATTACTTTCCTGATGATTTTGTTACAATGATTGATGAAAGTCACGTGACTGTGCCGCAGGTGAGAGGTATGTGGGGAGGTGATCGAGCTCGAAAACTCAATCTTGTTAATTATGGTTTCCGTCTTCCATCTGCAATGGATAATCGTCCTCTTAATTTTGATGAATTTGATTCAATTACACCAACTACACTCTACGTAAGTGCTACCCCAGGTGACTATGAATTAGAAAAGACTGAAGGAGAAGTTGTGGAGCAAATAGTCCGGCCGACTGGGTTACTAGATCCACCTATCGAAGTTAGACCGTCAATCAATCAAATTGACGATTTACTGGATGAGATACACAAGAGAATAGAACTAAAAGAAAGAGTACTCCTTACCACTCTTACAAAAAGGATGGCTGAGGAGCTTACAAAATATCTTCAAAAGGTAAATATCAAAGTAAGGTATATCCACTCCGAAGTAGACACGATGGAAAGGGTAGAAATTATTCGGGATCTTCGATTAGGAGTATTCGATGTGCTGGTTGGAGTAAATTTATTACGAGAAGGGCTTGACCTTCCTGAAGTATCACTTGTAGCTATATTGGATGCTGATAAAGAAGGATTCTTAAGAAACAACAGATCACTTACGCAGACAGCAGGTAGAGCTGCCAGAAACAGTAATGGCCTTGTTATTTTCTATGCTGACAAGGTGACCAACAGTATGCAGGAAACTATAGATGAGACCAACAGAAGAAGAGCTGTCCAAATGGCTCACAACGAAAAACATGGTATTACTCCGACAACTGTCTCACAATCCAAGGAAGCCATCCTAGCTCGAAAATCAATCCTTGATATCAAAGGCAAAAAATCAAAAGCATACATCGAACCTGAAGAGACAAGCATTGCAGCTGATCCTCTCGTTGCTTATATGAATAAAGAACAATTAGAAAAATTACTGACCGCAACTGAAATTAAAATGCGCCGTGCAGCCAAGGAACTAGATTTCATTAGTGCCGCTCAATACAGAGATGAAATGCTTGAGTTGAAAAAGAAAGTAAAAGCAATGTAATCCTAATCTGGTTCATCTACCAATACAGCATCCTCTAAGAAATACATCAATCTGTTGATATCATCCGCATTTAGCTTCAATGTACCTTTTAGATAAACAGCATCCGCTTGATATTTTACTGGTTCGTTAGCAAATACTTCCATAACGGTTTCTGGTCCAGCACCACCACAGAAAAAACACATGTTATAAGGAAAAGCCGACAGTATAAATTCTTTATGAGATTTATAGCCTTCCACAGGAATGATGTAACCTTTGATTGTTACTTCTTTTCCTTCTAGTGCTTTTACTTTATCACTGAATACTGGCTTGTCTATTTTGAAACCCATCAACTCATCAAACTCCTTTTTGTAAGTAATTCGAGCAAGCGTCTTCCAAGTATTCTCTACTTTGAGTGACTGCGGTTCTTCATCTTGTGCTATCACATTGACGGATGAGAACAAAACTGCTAGCAATATATATAGTGTATATTTCATTTTCTCTTTATTATTTTGCAAATGTAATCAATCTATCATCACCCCATCCTCAATGGTATAAAGCAAACTGGTCACATCGGTTACATTAACTCTTAATATTCCTCTCACCTTTACTTTTTCATCAGTGAATGCTATTTTCTTTCCACCTTTTGTAAAAACCTGCGCCGCTGTTTCGGGACCAGCCTTTCCACAAAAGAAACACATATTTTGAGTAAACTTAGACAACATAAAATGACTTTGTTTGATCTTTCCAGTCAGTGGAATTATGTAGCCTTCTAGTACTATTTCTTTACCATCCATAGCCAGAATGATTGGACTTATTATTGGCTTCTGTACATCTATTCCGAATTCTTCATCAAAGGTTCGTTGAAAGGTAACCATAGCAAGCATATTCCATGATCCTTCATCTTTCTTCATCACATCGACTTGTCCTTCACTCTGAAAAGTAATTCCTAAACCTATGACTAAAACCAATAAATATCTTTTCACTTTCTCCTTGATTGATGTGTTCAAATAACAAACTCCAATTTGAATCCATTTGTTTCTTATCACAAAGTTAAGATGAGAAAATTAATAATTGCTGATTTAAGCGTCTAAAGCAAAGATATCTTTCATAATGAGGCTGAGGTTTGTTGTCCTAACCTCAGTTGAGGAATTTCAAATGGAGCAAAAAGCCGAAATTGCATTCTCGATGAATAAACAAGCTAATGTCAATCGTGCAAACAGTGATACTTTACCTTCTTCGCTTCTAACGGTGCAAGAATGTCCATTGCAAAGACTTGGAATTGTTTTTGACGAATTGGAATGCAAGTGGAGCGTTTAGCAACACTTGTTGTTGTATCTTTTGTTGTGCACTGGCTATTTTAGTTAATGTAATTCATCCAAAAAATAATACTTAAATATATCCATAATCCACTAAATAAAACATGGATAACTGTTTCGATTGGTTTTCCTTTCCACAACTTGGTTGAATACCCGAAAAATTGAATAATCAGTCGAAGTGACCAAAAAATTCCAAGTCCGAGTGAAATTGTTTTACCAAGTTTGGTTTCTATAAGTTCTGTCGTTGAAGTTAAACAAAGCAAACCCATGAGAAAAACAACCAAAGCGATAAAAAAGTATGAATTGTCATCATTTGTTTATTGATTAAACTTAATGATTTCAATTCTTCTTTCCAGTTGAAGTATTTTGGGAAAATTATGTGAACCAATGCCAAAGCCATTAGTAAAACTCCTATTATTTTTAAGTGTACTTCCATTGTTATTTGCAATTGAAAATTGACATAAATGATGTGAATTTTGATTCCTTTATAGATGAAAATCCTGCTTCTTTAAATGCCTTTTCCCAAGTTTTTTTTGAAAAGAAATGTGTAAAGCCAAGGGTAAATGCAAAAAAGTTGGGAAAATCTCTCAAATGTTCCACCATAATCACATTGCCATTTGGTTTACATACTCTTCTACATTCTTTCAAAAATTCTATTTTCTCCTCATGTTTTCGGATTTCGTGAGTAGCAGACACTAAAAAAATATTATCAACCGAATTGTCATTTAGAGGGATTGTGCTTGAATCTATTTGCTGAGTGTTTGGATAAAGTAAACTCACTTTTCTTGCCCTGATTATTGCAGGTTCAGTATGTTGTTTGGCATTGTAAAAATCAAAAACCTGTAGTTCTGACTCGGGCAAAATGCTTTTTATGATATAGCTCGTTTCGTCAAAACCAGCATTGATGTTAAGATTAAGTTTTTGCTTAGAATCTTCAAGTTTCATTTGTTTCAACCAGTCGAGATTGTAGAAGCCAGAAAAATCATAAACATAGGCAGAAATGATTAATGGCATTATGAGTCCATAAATAAATCCACAAATCACCAACAAAAACAAGCCGTAATTCCAGTTAGAAATCAAATTACTTCCTATTATCAATGCCAAGGCTAAAAATCCAAACACATAAAAATGCCTGTTGAAACTCAGTATATTAAGAACCCCCTGAAATTTTTGTCGTTTTATTTCCATTTTTCAATCTTGCCTTTTTCCCATTGATAAGGAACGTTTTTTATTTCGAAAGCACTTGCCAAAAGAATGTTTTGAAGTTTTAAGCTGCTTAGAAAGTCAAAATGATAGCTTTCTACTTTTATAGGTTCAGGTTTCCAGTTTTGCCGAACACCTAAAATTGTAAGTATGGTTTTATCCTTTGAATTCACGGTAAAGGTATGTGGTAAAGGACCTGCAAATTTCCGTGCGTCTTTCCATTCGGTAAACGGAGAGCTTTCAGGAATTTTTGTATCATTGTCAGTTTTCTCAGTCGTAACTTGAAATTTCGATTGTTCTGATTTGATTGTTCTGAAGTTTCCGATTGTTAGTTGCTCTATGTCAGTAGTGGTGTAATTGTAATGCGTGAAAATATTGCCAAAAAACTCCATTTTCTTTTTGTCTGTTTGCGATTTGATGATAAATAACCCCCTTAGCCGCTTCCCCGCATTATTCGTGTAGCGGACAAAAATTCGATAACCAATTAAGAAGAAACTGTTACCTAAAAACTTCGGAAAACCTTTTGGTCTAAGTCCTGTAGTCTGTACCATTGCAACTGCGACGAAAGCCCACCTGTCTTGGAAGGTGTCCAGCTCCAAACAATCTGGTACTAGGTTTTGAAGTTGTTCTTTGGGAACGGCAAATGTCAGCACAAGCGAACTATCAAAAAATGCTTCAACTGCAAATGGGTGGTTTTTAAGGAATTTCATACTTTGATTTACAGATTTAATTTTCTGTTCAGTTCAAATTCGTTGTAGTAAACTAGTCCGACAAACAAAAACGCAAAAACGATGTTCAGCCTGCCCCAAAGAAGTAAGTCAGGAACAATAGAAAATTCAATGATGTTCATGGTTGCAACAATTGTTATTTGAGCAATAGCGTTGAGTTTTGATTTGAACTTTGTCAAAACCCAAACTCCCATTACAATTTCTGAGAGTCCAATTAGAACAGTTAAAGGTCTTGAATAGTCATTCCCTAAAATATTTGCAACAATCTCTTCATGTCTTGGAATAATATCTAGCACTTTACAAATTAGTCCGTTTACAAGCCAAATTACAGCAATGAAAAATGTCAATATTTTATGCAGGTTTTTCATTTTCAATCTATGTCTTTTTTGCTTCAGTTAACGTTGAAGTGTTTTGTTGAATTTCAATTCTTTATATATCGTAAATTTAATTTATTTAAGCTTAATCCTTACCAAGGGAAATTAATTTGCAGAGGAAAAAATGATACTTTTTATCATCAATTTTGGTCGGTCGAATCTGGTAAATTGTTCACATAATCTTCCCATATCTGCAGCTAAATCCATAACTATCACCTACCTTAAAAATACATGACTATCCTCTAGCCGTGAATATCCGAGTATTATCTGAATGTAACGGTTAACATTGGTTGAGTAACGACTTTGTAATTGCTCGTAATCTAAAACTTAATATTTACTTATTTGGAATATTTGATGCTTAATTCAATGTCATATTGAAGAGCATTTCTTTATGACACTGCAATAAAAGGAATCAACTTCAATCATAAATTGTCTATGACATTCAATCTTTAAGGGACACTCTCCAAAGCGAACAAAAGAAATCTAAGAAAACATTAAACAAATATGAACCTTGTTTTGACTCAAAACCTCGAAATTAAACCCTACTCCGAAACTCGCGACTTAGCCAGCGCACTCCTCGCCATATTGACCAATTTCGTATGGTAATGTGCACCCACACCTCTTTCCAGCACATTGCCTTGAGCATCCAAAAATAAAATCGTTGGATACTCTGAAACATCATACTGAAATGCAACATTCAGTCCGTTACTTTTTTCTGCATCCACTTTGTAACTGATGAAATCTTTATTGATAATCGCAGCTGTTGTTTCATCGGTGAATACATCTTTCTCCATCATTTGACATGGCAGACACCAAGTCGTATACACATCTAAAAAAATAAGTTTGTTTTCTGCAGCTGCCAGATCGAGAACCTTTTGTAATTTATTAGATTCGACAAAATCGAAGGCAAAATTATTGATCTGCTTTGGAGTAGAATCGACAGCAGCTTTAGGTCCTCCACACGACTGCAATAGTACCATCACAGCTACCGCTAAAAGTCCTAGTATATTTATTCTTGTAGTTGTCATATTCTTCATTTTTGCACTTGCATAGTATTGACGAAATCAGCATGCTATATATTTCAATTAAATCTAATATAATTTGCCTATGATATTACATTCTCAGAATTTCAAGATATACATCCATTGTTTTCTGGACCATTGCTGACACCCCAAATGGCTTAATTAACGCTAAGCTTTCAGCTGACATCTGATGATACAATTCGGAGTCACATAAGATAGTAGATACATTATCAATCAATTGCAAAGCATCCCTTCCTACTGCAAGTAATCCATTCTTCCCGTGCTTGACTATTTCATTGATACCGCCTACGTCATTTGCAACTATTGGAAGCCCAAACCTCATACCATCCAAAATTGAAGTTCCTAGTGCTTCTGATTTCGCGGTATGGAGTAGGATATCCATTTTTCGATACTCTTGATCAACATCTTCGACAAATCCCGTAAATTCGAAATTATCAGCGTGATCAGAAACGATTTTTTTCGTTTGAATCAAAAGTGGACCGTCACCCACTAACAGAAATCGATATTGGCTATTTCTTTGGAGTAGTTTCAGTGCCACTTCCACAAATAACAGATGATCTTTTTCTTCTGTAAATGCAGCGATGTATCCTATCGTGTATTCGCCTTTTATTGACAATTGTTTCGGTTCCGAAATATCACTTAGATCAATACTGCTATGAATGATTGCTAGTCTATTTAAGTCATCAATTTGGGGAGACATCTTTTCTTTTACTGCCTCAGAAATGCATATAATTTTCTTAATCCCAGGATGATTGTACTTGCTTTTTGACTTGTCTCTTATTGGATTATTGAGCCGTCTTGTAACTACAGATGGTACTTCTAGATTGCCCATTTTGTAAGCCATCCATATCAAGGTATGCGCATGAGAATCATGTCCATGAATAATATCTATATTCTCAGCCTTGCAAATTTTCACCAGCGACACAAGATTCATAGGGTATCCAGTAGCACCATTTCTAAAAGGAACAAATTCTTTAATATTGGCAATACACTTCCCTTGTAAAGGTGATCTTGAAGGGCACATCAAATACAGATTATTCTTAGGTGAAGCTTGCGTGTTTATCAAAAAACATACTTGGCGCTCCCCTCCCCTCCAGGATTTTGCTGAAGAAATATGAAGGATATTCATAGCTTCTGCGATTTTAACTCATCATAATATTCCACTTGCATTTTCACAAGATAAGCATTCATTTTAGCGATTATCATTCCTTCCTTCCCATCTAGAAAACCAGCTTTAATCACATAGGAATGAAAGGCCTTAAATGAAGAGCCAAAATATCTCTTCAAGAAACTAGGCGACTTTCCAACTTCAATCCAGGACTGCGCCTTCAGCATTGCGTATCTAACAGTTTTAGCTTTATGGTCTTCCATCGATCTATAACTGTCGTGCATTAATTTCCCACTCATTCTATGAACAGCGTAATTTTTTGGAATAATTAGTTTTTCATGGACTAGGCTATTATTCCACTTGACCTCATTTCTATTAAATAATCGTGGAACCCAATCTGGCGACCATCCAGAATACCTAATCTCTTTGCCCATGTATCTGTTGGACCTATCTATAGAATAGACCTGTTTCTCCGTCTTCTTTAGAGCCATAATTTCGTTGGCTAATTCTTCAGATAGCCATTCATCACTATCTAGTGATAATATCCAGTCGTTTTTGGCTTGGTGGTGTCCAAAATTTTTAGTCTCCCCAAATCCTTTCCATTCCGTGCTTATTACCTTAGCACCTATACTTTTGGCAATCTTAATCGTATCGTCCCTACTCCCGCTATCCACAACCATCACTTCATCTACAATATTGATAAGACTAGTAATACATCTCCCGATTCTATCAGCTTCATTCTTGGATAATATGACAGCACTAATTTTAGGCATTCTTTTAGTCTTGTTGATTGGCCAATGCTATAAAACTTGGGTTGAGTAGGTTTTCTTTATTGTACACGACGGGTTCAAGAGTGTCAGCTTGTAATACATATCCTCCGGCCTCTTCTAAAATTGCTTGCGCAGCACAAGTATCCCATTCCATAGTTGGTGCCATTCTAGGATATACATGTGCGTCTCCTTTGGCAATTTTCATAAATTTAAGAGAACTCCCACTAGCGATTAATTCTGGCTCATCATATTCGTCTACGATTGCTTGGGTTGCTTCATTAAGATGAGATCTTGAGCAAACTAATTTTAGTTTTTTGTCAGCCTTAGTATAACTTTTGACTTGCATTTTTACAATTTCACCCTTGATTTCCGAGTATGCACCGTTGCCATATATCCCCCAATACATTTCGTCAATAGCAGGTGCAAATATCACACCCGCTACTGCTGAATCTCCACTTACAAGCGCCACATTTGTTGTGAACTCTCCATTTCTCTTGATAAACTCTTTAGTCCCATCGAGTGGATCAACTACCCAACAATATTCCCATCCTGCTCTATCCATGTAGCTTATAGTCTCATTTTCTTCTGAAATTATTGGGATGTCTGGAGAAATCCTTTTTAGGGTTTCACAAAGGATTTTATTCGCAGCAAGATCAGCTTTTGTCAATGGTGAATCATCAGATTTGCTTTGAATTCCAAAATCCTCTTGATTGTATATCTCCATTATAGCAGCACCAGCTTTTCTGCTTGATAAGATGATTTCATCTATATATTTCTTTACTATTTCTTGTGTAAGTTCCATTATTTATGTTGAGGTTATAAAAAGATAAACGCCTATTATCACAAGTGCCACCATTATAATCATAGGTAAATAATCGGCAACTACTTTAGCAATTGATTTATCGTACTTCTCTCGTAATCTATGCTCATAATATTCCTTAAAATCAGAATCCAGCAATCGGACATCTAATTTTTTCAATCCTTCTTCCGTCAGTTCATCTGACAGAAACGAATCTAAAAATTCAATGTCTTCTTTTGATATATTTTGCATTAATTATTTTTGATTTCTTCGTTTTGTAAATCACCTAATGATCAGATTTATTTAGCCCTTGCTTGTTCACTCATAAAATAAGTTTCGAATATTGTAAAAGCTACATAGACGGTGATAAATGGTACAACGAAAATCCCATCATCTGGTTCTTTCATATTATAATACAATCCTATAATTAGTGCCGAAATGAAAAATTTCAGTAGAACATTTATGATCACAATATTTAAAAGAACTTGCTTTTCAGGTTTTCGCTCTAAAAATATAGTTAGAAAATAAACAACAACAGACAATAGAGAAAATGCAGGTACTGCAAAGTAAGATATGTCGATATAGTACCCCATTTTATCAGTCAAACTTAACAGATACAATAGGCCAAAAACCCCAATGAGTGTAATTCCAAAAAGTATAAAAAATCGACTTAAACTCATCTATAAAGAAGTTTGAACTTTGTACCCTAAATAAACGGACAACAAACCAAAAATGATACTTATTCCAATATAAAATAAAGCAATCCCAGCTTGATTATTTTGAAAAAGCTTCAATGATTCTCCGCTAAAAGTAGAAAAGGTACTAAAGCCTCCGCAAAACCCAGTGATAAATAACAATGAATAATTCTCTTGAAAATTCTCTTTCAGCTGAAAGCCTAATAATATACCTAAGATCAAACAAGCTAAAATATTGGCAATAAATGTCCCAACAGGAAAAGATGATTCGCTAGCCATGTATTGACCAATTCCATACCTGCAGATACTGCCTATTCCTCCTCCTAGAAATACGTATAGTAGATTAGACATTGTTCTGTAATATTTTCTGTTTTCTTTTGCTGATAAGGTGCAAAATATATGATAATAACAATGCCAACAACAGTATAACTATGAGCAAAGAAAGATTACCCAAACCCTGCAATGAGAAAGCAATAATAATAAATATGAAATTCACCACTATTAAAAACATTGATGCTTGTGTGTGTGAGAATCCTGCATCTATCATCATGTGATGGATGTGGTTTCTATCGGGATGAAAAGGTGATTTCCCATTTAACAACCTGATTGTAAAAACTCTCAAAGTATCAAATAGAGGGAGTATCAAGATTGCAATAGCCATTGACGGTGCGGAATCAAATGCAAATGTTCTATCTACCAATTCATTATGCAACTCAATAAATTTAATGGTCAATATAGAACAAACTAATCCAAGCAATAGCGCTCCAGTATCTCCCATAAATATTTTTGCTGGCGTTATATTATATCTTAAAAAAGCAACTAAGGAACCAGCTAAGGCAAATGCTACCATAGCCAACTCAACGCTGTCTACTTTCAAAAACCAGACACCAAAAACAACACATATCAAAGTTCCTAATCCTCCTGATAATCCATTAATCCCATCAATTAGATTAAAGGCATTAATGATTACGATAATAACAAATATACTAAGCAGAACACTTACAATATAGTGCAACTCTCCAAATCCAAAGATCCCATAAAGACTCGTAAGCCTCACATTTGCTTTAAATACCAGGATAGCAGCTGCAAACAGCTCACCTAAGAACTTTTTAGAGGGTGACATCGGATCAATATCATCTTTTGCTCCTATGAGAAATATAATAATAAAAGAACATAGAATATACTGCAAATCTCCAAAATGCTGAAATGGAGTCCATAGTATGATACTGAATAGTGTTCCAGCAAAAATCCCAATACCTCCTAAAGAAGGAGTACTTACCACGTGAGATCTTCTATCTCCCGGCTCGTCCATCAAGTTTTTTTTCACTGCAACATGAATTATCGACGGAATCGCTAAGTACGTTAAAGTAAATGAAGTTATAAATGCAAGTACAATATCAAACATAAAAGGAATCTAATTGGGTACAAATGTACAAGAATCATGCTATATTGAACAACGCTTTTACTTTACTTAATTTCTCAATTCAATTATTGTCCATTTATGAACTTGAATCAAGTCACTATTCCTGTAACTGACATAAAAAAGTCTATCGATTTCTATACTAAAATCGGGCTCAAGCTAATCGTGCATACATATGATCGATATGCTAGATTTGTATGTTCTGATGGAAACTCTACAATGTCCTTGCATGTTGTAGAATCTATAAACTCTGATGCTCGCACAACTATCTACTTTGAAAGAGAAGATCTTGATGAATATGTAGAAGTATTAGTAAATAGGGGAATTAAATTCGACCTGAAGCCAAAAGATCAATCTTGGCTGTGGAGAGAAGCTCATTTATCCGACCCTGACGGGAATCCATTAATAATTTATCTTGCTGGTGCAAATCGAATCGATCCACCATGGAAAATTAAGCCTTAAACTACTTTTCTTAATTTCTTCAAAACTGAATTACCTCTTGAGCGGAATCCAGCACTACCATGGGGAAGCCAATCTTCAATGACGGGAATAAGTTCGTGACAGAGTTCTGGGTACTTGATCGCTATATTACCACAAACGGTCATTGCGAATACCCTAATTGCGATTGCATTATTGATATTTAAAAGAAAATCAAATGCTTTATCAAATGCAATTCCTTCTAGCTCTTCTGGAAAATCAGTCTCTTGAAATGTCCTAAATGTATTTCTGATTACTGCATCGTGGTGAGGCGAATCTAGATTATCCAACATTCGCTTTATGTACGGCTCTATTAGCTTTGGGTTCTTATCTGCTAACAGTCCTACTGGCCATGCTGCTCTTTGACATGTCCGTAAATCTTCATCAAAAAACAAATCCATCAATTCTACCATTCTATTTGGTTGTGCTACTACAGTGTCCGCGATCAATAGAGCGGTCTTTTTTGAGTTACCAATGTCCAATAATTCTTTAAATGGTGGAATCAAAATATGATCTATTCTTCCTCTGATGAGGGTGGTGACAAGATTGCAGCGACTGCGCTGGTATCTGTTGCGTCAAGTTTCTTCTTGTCTTGCTTGAAAAATTTTCTATGGAAAAGTAAAATGCTAGCTACACCAACTGATATGGCAGCATCCGCTACGTTGAAGATAAAACTAAAGAAAGTAAAATTAGTACCCCCTAACTTAGGAATCCACTCAGGGTAAGTACCACTAAATAATGGAAACGAAAACATATCAACTACTCGACCTTGTAAAAATGGAGCATATCCTCCGCTTTCTGGCATAAATTCAGCAAGGTTCGAACTATGATAAACAGATTCTGAAAAAAGCAATCCATAAAACATACTATCTATAATATTACCCATAGCTCCAGCAATAATCAAAGAAAACGCTACTACAAGGCCAAATGGCTCTTTATTCTTTATCAGTGTTCGGAGGATATAAATAAGTACCCCTACCATACCAATTCTAAATGTACTGAGAATAAACTTACCTGCAACACCACCATATGACAAACCAAATGCCATCCCATTGTTCTCTACAAAATGTAACTTCGCCCAACTTAATCCCAGGATGTCAATTGTGCTGCCATATGGCATATTCAGTTTCACCCAAACTTTAAGCCATTGGTCAAGAACTAAAACAAGTATTATTACAAGAGTAACTATTATTGATTTTTTCATATATCTCATCTTCTCAAATCGCGCTCAAAAATAGGAAATGTTTTCGATTATTACCCTTCAAAACTCTATGACTCTCAGAATTCACAGAATGATAACGGATCTAATAATAATTCATCTCATTTTATAGAGCAACTACTTCATCTCCCACACTAATTCGGCTACCGCCTAGACTAACGGCATTCACCCCAAAGAAGACCTTGTTATCTTTCTTTCGATAGTTAGCTAATGCCTTAAGAGTGTCTTTGGACTTCTCTGCTGTTTGTTGATTTATAGTTACAACAGGACATCTTGCACACGGTTTGATCACAAGCATTTCAGCAGTTCCAATATTGATTGATTCCCAACTATCTTCTTCATGAGGCACTTCTGTCTTCACGACTATATTAGGTCTAAAACGATCCATCAAAACCGGTTGATCTAACCTTTCATTCAATTGATCTAGGCTAGCAGTCCCAGTTATAAGATAAGGATATCCATCGGCAAAACTTACTTGTGTTGACTCAGGGCCTTTTACTAATTTTTTATTCCTAATATTATTACCATTCATTTTTATCAGGCGTACTTCGTCATCTAAAAGCTTTGAGAAATACCTATCTACTTCCGTAGATACATGTGTTCCACTTACTACATTTTCAAATAATGTTGCATCTATGACAACATCCGTGAATTGTGAAAGAGGAAAAGAAAAACTAGCTTCATGATAAGATATGGTAATGTGACCATTTTTGATCTCTGGATGAATTAATGCTAGAAGTGGATGAGATCTTTGAGAAATAAAATTGTTCGTCTTATCAATCAACATATACCTTCTATCATTTTCAAATCCTCTTTCTAAAGTGAGAGCAGATTGCACTTCTGTTCCTTTCATCCCTTTAATCGGGTATATTGTTATTGATTTCACCAGCATATTCATCTAACTTTTCAGTAAAACGAAAACGGCGAAACATAAAATGCCTCGCCGTCTTAAATATTTTGATTTTTTTTAATCGCCTCCTCCAAGTACATATCTGACAGCTAATGCACCACCATCAGCTCCAAAACCACTACCAAATCCTCCAAGGAAATAAGTAGGATTCCAATCTAATGAGAAAGAAACGGGAACATCTTCCAATGTGTATTCCAATCCTATATACCCACTCACAGTAAGAGATGTGTTAGAGCTACCAGTTCCAAAACCATTGTTGAATCTATAAAATGCAACACCTACACCAGCTCCATAGTACCATTTAAGTCTTTCTGTATCGCCTAGTTCGTTATGAATCAAATAAGCGGCATTGGCTCTTATAGAAGTTCCATTTCCTATACCTCTTAATCCCCCATAAATTTCAAAGGCATTAGATTCAGAGACAAATTTTTTGTAGGTAATTGATGTAGGATATCCTAATCGTAATCCTATTGCAGAATTATAATCTTGCGCTTGTGAGGTTACTACCCCTCCTAAAAAAATAATAAGTACTAGAAATAAATTTTTCATTTCGATCGTTCTTTTGAGTGGTTAATTAAAGTACCAAAGTACGAAATATTAGAAATATTTATAATCTCAATGACTAAATTAACTATCTGAGTTATTATTTGGTCTTACTTGTTGAAACAATTGTGATTTATCAGTTCTAGAGCTAAGGTGAGGGTATCATGATTTTACTTTTAAAATGTAATCGCGAACTTTAGTCGCGCGGTAACACTAATGTTGGAATACGATTCGTCGATCATTATTACATTGCTTCACGAAGCTGAATTATCGGATATTTTCTTTTTATGTGCTCACAACTAACTTATTATCGATGCCAGTTGATATGAATTTTACATGGAATTACGGATGAAGACTAAAAACTAAGGGGCTATGTAAAACCCTTGATATGCTGCATTTATAATTTCACTCCTTCAGAGCTAAAATTCGGTAATCATATGAAACGATGGGTTGAAACCCATCGCTTTAGAAATGACGCCCATTCAGGGCTATTGATTCTTTGATCTTAAGTGGAATCCTTGATAAAAAAAAGAAAGCAGCCAGCTGAAAACGCTGCGTCTTTGTCCCCAGCTATCACGAGAAACCAATTACATCGTTTGCAAGTTTGCAAGTAATCATATGAAACGATGGGTTGAAACACATTGCTTTGGAAATGACGCCCATTCAGGGCTATTGGTTCTTTGATATTAAGTGTACTCTTTGTTAAAAAAAATCAGCCATCTGAAAACGCAGTTTTCCCACTTGTTTCTCAACTTTATCAGGAATTACGGAATTGAAATATTGCCAAAAAAAAAGAGGAGACAAAAACAGGCGTCTTTGCCCCCAGCTATCACGATAAACCAATTACATCATTTGCAAGTCCGCTATAATTACTTGCTATTACTTTTGCGTAGTAGAAAATCAAAAAAGAGGGAACAAAAACAGGCGTCTTTGCCCCCAGCTATCACGATAAACCAATTACGTCATTTGCAAGTCCGCTAGGATTACTTGCTATTACTTTTGCGTAGTAGAAAATCAAAAAAGAGGGGACAAAAACAGGCGTCTTTGCCCCCAGCTATCACGATAAACCAATTACGTCTTACTGATTGATTAATATTCTAATGATTAAGATTTAAAAGAGGGGACAAAAACAGGCGTCTTTGCCCCCAGCTATCACGATAAACCAATTACATCGTTAGAATGATTAAAATCAATCTTTATAACTTAGAACGTCTTTTGATAAAAAGTTAAAACAGGGAACAAAAACAGGCGTCTTTGTCCCCAGTTATCACGATAAACCAATTACGTCTTTATTTCAACTTATTTGTTACAACAACAAAATCATTATTATGCTGTTTGATATTGTAAACATCGGTATTTGTTTTTTAATTTCAAAAGAAATGTTAAAACTTTTTTTTCTTTTAATTAAAATGAACAGTCACTCAACCTTATCAAAGCATAATAAAAAACAGTTTGTATGCTCTAAATCAAGATATTGTATAACTTCCTATTGCCTTCAAGAGAATATTATTTCTAGTTAAAAAAATAATAAAATTCCAAATTTTATATTCCAGCTTTAAATTCTTTCAAAGCCGCAGTCAATTTGGGTATCACCTCAAACAAGTCTGCTTGCACTCCATAATCTGCCGCTTTAAAAAATGGTGCTTCAGGATCTTTATTTATAACTACAATAACTTTAGAATTGTTTACTCCAGCCAAATGTTGGATGGCTCCACTAATCCCAGCTGCGATATATAGATTTGGTTTTATTGCTACTCCTGTCTGACCTACATGCTCATGATGAGGTCTCCAGCCTATATCAGCTACTGGTCTACTACAAGCTGTAGTTGCTCCTAATACAGAAGCTAATTCTTCAATGATTCCCCAATTCTCAGGTCCTTTCATTCCTCTTCCTGCAGAAACAACTAATTCAGCTTCTGGAAGTGGTACTGTGCCTTCTTCTCTTTTCACTTCGATTACTTTTACCGAAGATGGTGGAATAGTTATATCTAAACTTTCAACAGCCGCATCTGTTCCTGTTTCTTTAGGTTTAAATGAGTTACCTGATAAAGATAATACCCTTTTATCCGATTTGACAAGAAAACTTGCAATTGCTTTTCCAGAAAAAACGGTTTTGTCAACTGTAAAACCATTTTCAACATTAGGAAGGCTTATTACACCCGAAACACTTCCTGCTTTCATTTTAGCAGATAACCTACCTAAAAGAGACTTTCCTGTTGAAGAATGTGCTAGAATAACTGTATTCGCCGAAATCTGATCTGCTACTTGCGCGATTACACTTGTATGCACTGCACTATCGAAATCATTTAAAACTTCGTTATTGATATGAATAACTTTACTAGCTCCATATGCTCCTAATCTACCTGGATTCTCTGCACTTCCTAGAACTAAGGCTATACATTCAGTTCCTAAAATTTGTGCTACTTTATTTCCATAATAAACACATTCAAGAGAAGCTTTTTTTATTTTATTGGCTTGCGTTTCCGCATACACTAATACTGCCATTATTTTATTTTTAAATTGTTCATTAAACTGCTCAAATGATATTATATCACCTTAGCTTCTTCGTGAAGTAACCTTACTAATTCTTTCATGTTATCAGGATCGATCATTTTCACACCAGACTTTCCTTCTGGTAGCGTATATGCTACAACTTCTACTGGATTTTCAACATCTGCACCAGGTAGTATTTTTAAAGGCTTCCGCTTTGACATCATTATACCTTTCATGTTTGCTATTCTCTGTTCCGCTAATCCTTTAGCAGCGGACAGCACAAACGGTCCAGTAACTTCTGAAACTTCAACTCCTCCTTCGATATCCCTTGACACTCTGCTAGTATTGCCTGACACTTCTAAATGAGAAACATATGACACAAAAGGCAAATCAAGCATCTCAGCTAGTATGCCGCCTACTTCACTTCCATTATAATCAATAGATTCTTTTCCTAAAAAGATGAAATCATACGACTCACTCCCTGCGTATGAAGCTATCTGTGCCGCTGTTTGATAAGCACTTAGTGCCTCCGTGTCAATCCTTACAGCATCATCTGCACCTAATGCAAGACCTTTTCTGATAATAATATCATTAGAAGAGTCTCCAACATTCAGAACTGTAACCGCTCCACCATTAGCTTCCTTTAATTCTAATGCTCTTACAAGCGCATACCACTCATCATATGGATTCATGATGTATTGTACACCATCTTTATTAAATTGTGTATTGCCTTCAGTAAAAGCTATTTTTGCTGTTGTCTCAGGAGTTTTACTGATGCAGACTAATATTTTCATTCACTATGATTTATATAATTAATAAACGTAACGTTGTTTTTAACTTTTGTGAATTACTTTTGTATCGTATTCACATATGCAGTACAAAATTACGTTTTACATTTACTGATACAAAGATAATTGGATAAAATCAAAAATTTAACTCTAAGTTTAATTTTTCAATAAGATGACAATTTGAACTTATTTTTGTTCATGTCACATTATAACTATTATGCAAAAAAATAGAATAGACACGCTTATAAAGTTTTTAGAAGATGATCCAGGAGATAGTTTTATAAAGTTTGCAATTGCAAAAGAATATGAAAAAATGGGCACACTCAAAAAAGCACTTGACACCTATCTTGAGTTGCGAAAGATGGATCCCAAATACGTTGGTTTATATTATCACTTAGCAGCTTTGCAGATAGAATTAAGCATGCCAGATGAAGCTCTGAAGACATATGATGAAGGGATCGAGATTGCAAAAAAAGCTGCAGACTTTCACGCTTTATCAGAATTACATACAGCTAAATTAAATATAGATATCGAGTGATATTGAAGTAAAAAAGATCCTTAATTTTGACTACCCCACAACAAGCGGATGGAGCATTGGCCAAAATTTCTCCAACCTAAAGGTCGGAAATCGGATCTTTTTTGTGATAAGGCGTTTTTATACAAAAACATCCTTTTTTATGACTCCGACGCAAGCATCGGAGAATTTAAGTATTAAAATAATAATCTATGAAAAATATACAATTAGTGATTCTTCTGTTTGGGGGGCTTACGTTAGCATCTTGTGGAAATAAAAATAAACCCACAGCAGCAGAATCGTCAGAAGTAAGCAATAAGGTAGTTACTCCAGCAGATCTTGGCGATTTATATCAATATTATCATGCAAATCCCACAACTTTAGATAAAAAAGACGAAAATACACTGATAGAATATGCCGCAGATAAAGATATAACTGCAATTAGAACTACAAGTGGCGTATATATTCAAACTCATTCAGAGGGTCAAGGAGAACAAATAAAATGGGGAGATAAAATTAGTGTAGATTATAAAGGATACACCTTAGATGGAACAGAATTTGATTCGTCCTATGGTAGAGGAGAACCAATCACATTTAGAGTAGGAAACATGAACGCTGGCTGGAATGAAGCCCTCCCTTATCTAAAGAGAGGGACAAAAGCTACATTCTTGATTCCTTCACATATGGGATATGGTAAAAAAGGGTTTCCTGGATATATAGATCCTGATACGAATATTGCTTTTGACATTGTGGTTCTTGAAGAGACGGCTGGGGAATAAAATAGGAAAGTATATTTCATGAAAGTTTCCCTTTCACGATCTTAGATGCAACCTCTTACAAGTTGTAATGTCATTACTATGTATCAAAACTTAAAAACAAATGAAACATTTAGCAACAACAGCCACTTTATTATTTGCATTATTTATTTCAATTTCTATTGATGCTCAAACTAGGCAAATAGGAAACTTCACAGGGATAAGAATAAGTACAAGCGTATCTGTAAAACTAGTAAAAGCAGATTCTCCTAGGATCGAATATAAAATGCTCAAAGGGGATGACTCTTCACTTATTACTGAAGTAAAAGGGAATAATTTAATTGTAAAGACTAAATCTGGTTTTGGCGGATGGAATAATGCAAAGGCTAAAGTAATCGTGTACTATACAGAACTAAATGATATTAGTGTTTCGGCAGGTGCGACCGTAAAAAGTGATGATCCGATTAGGACTCAAGATATGGATATAGATGTATCGAGTGGCTCAAAAGCAGACCTTGAAGTTATCGCTCAAACTATTGACGTTGATGCTTCTTCTGGTGCTACACTCAAACTAGAAGGAAGTGCAAAAAAAGCGCAATACGACGCCAGTTCGGGATCAAAAATAAGTGCAAAAATGATGATCTGTGATTATGTAAATGCAGATGTATCTTCTGGTGCAACGATTAAAGCTCACGTAAACAAAAAACTGAATGCAGATGCAAGTTCAGGTGGATCTATAAGATACACAGGTAATACTGATGACACTAGTATTGACAAAGGATGGTCAGG
>CAXBGT010000056.1:0-25369 GCA_963975265.1 uncultured Saprospirales bacterium | reverse complement strand
ATGTAATTACGATTTTAGTAAGTTCTTCTTCTATGAATGAAGGTACTTTTGATATCACACTTAATACTGCGGAACCAGATTGTATGTATACAAATGACGAGTGCCCTGATGCAGTTGATTTTGGAGTAGTTATCATGGATGACCCACTTGATTGTGTCTTTCTTCCTGGTTGTAACGATCTAGCATGTACAGAATTCGACTATAGTGCAGTTTGTCCTGGTATTGATGTCTTGAATTCCGTATTCTATACATTTACTACAGATGACCTGCTCGATGTAAATGGAATGCCAGTAGATGCTGCATTTGTGAATTTAGAAATTATAGGAGGACAAGTTGGCGAACTGGATAACCCTGGTGCAATATTACTTTCAGGAGATTGTAATTCTCCTGCAGTGATCGGTGCATGCGCAGGTACAGGTGGTGGTGGAGAGTTCAACTCTGGGCCAATTGGTATGCCTGGTCAGATTATGCCAAATACAACTTATACAGTTGTCGTATACAACTCTAACGACATGCAGAATGGAGGTACATTCGATTT
Source organism: uncultured Saprospirales bacterium (assembly GCA_963975265.1). GTDB lineage: Bacteria > Bacteroidota > Bacteroidia > Chitinophagales > Saprospiraceae > CAJXUU01. The sequence goes on along the minus strand of CAXBGT010000056.1, from coordinate 24,831 downwards.
ATGTATTACAGTTACATCTGGTTGTGTGAATGATGATATATGTGATGCATTTACATTGGAACCAGGAGTCACAATAGATAATCCTGCAAGTAGTAATAACTGTACGGATGATTTTGTATTGACCACTGGATGTGATAATACATTAAGTGCTGCCACACTTTGGTATCAAATAGAATTGCCAGCTGGAGCATCTTCCATAATAATAACTTTAAATAATCAACCTGCTCCAGATGGAGTTGAGGGAGAAGTTTCTATAGCTGTAGGACCCTTGGTTGATTGTAATGCATTAGATGCAAATGATATTTTGTATGAAGACTGTGTAGGTTTTGGTGTTCATGAGATAAATTGTGTAGTTGAATTTGGAACTTATTGGATACAGATAGGATCTGATGATGAGATGGAATCAGGCGACTTCACAATAGAATATACATTCTCAAATGACGCAGATCCTATAAATGATCTTTGTACTGAAGCTACAGACTTAGTTGTTGATGAATATTGTGAATTTACAACTTTCGGAAGTACTTTGAAAGAAGCATGTGCAGAATTATTTGATGTAGGACCATGCGAATTTTCTATGAATCAAGCTGTTTGGTTTACAATTACTATTCCTACAGGAGATCCTATGGTTAGTGATATGGATATCATGATTGAGGGATTGGCTAATCCTATGATAGGCGTTTTCGAGTTCGAATGTATGGATGCAGGTGATCCTAGTGCAAACAATGGTATTATCAATGCTGCAGTGAATGCAGATGGTGCAGTTGATTGTTCTCAAATGCCATTGACAGAAGGTATAACCGTAGTACCAGGTACTACTTACTATATATTAGTAAGTTCAAGTGCAAATGAGGATATTGTATTTGATATTAGTATCAAACTTAATGCTCCCCCTATAAATGATGATCCATGTATCACACAGAATAATCCACCAATTGATCTTACTGGAGGAGGTTCTCATAATGGTACAACATGTTGTGCAAGAGGCCCAAAAGATGTAGATCCATTAGGACCAGGTGGTTTAGCTGATTTTGAAAATACAGATTGTAGTGCTCAGACAGAAGATGCATCAGTATGGTATACTTACATCCCAGATGAAAATGATGATGGTTATAATATAATTTTAGAAGATGGAGGAGCAAATGGCCCTATGTCGTTAGAGTATTACTTTGGACCACCAAATGGAGGTTGTACAGGTAACCTGACACTGTTAGGTTCATCATGTAATTCAAATACTGCTGACATCAAAATTGGTAACTGTTTTGAGCCTGGTGATGTGTTGTTTGTAAAAGTAACTACCGATGATGCGGATACAGAGTGTGGAGAATTTATTCTTTCTATTATTCCAGCATCTTGTGGAGAAATGTCTGATGACTGTATAGATACAGCTGACTCAGACCCTATTACTCCAATAACAAACCCTATGTTTATCTTAGATTACACATGTATTCAGGGTTGCCTTGACTATGCATGTCCTGAAGATGATGCAATGGGTGGCTGTGGAGAATTTACTCAAGCACCTACAGTTTGGTTTCAAGTAGAAACAGATATGCTTGCTGCTCAAATGTTTACAACAGTTGAGGCATTTGGAAACTGGGATCCAGTTTGGTCGATATGGTCGGGAACATCTTGTGATGATTTAGAGATTGTAAACTTTGGTGGGGCACCCCCATGTAGTAGTGGTGATGCAACACCAGAATTACATCAAGTAGGTGTATTTACTGATGTACCTAACTATTGGATAGCAATAACACTTGATCCAAATTCACTACCGAGCACTGGATTAGATGATGGTTCATTTGAACTATGCGTTGCAACTACCATCACTGCGATAATTTGTCTCGGAGAAGAAATTGGTGATTGCACAGATCCATCCTTAGTAATGGAAGTTACGGATAGAGAAATAGAAGATCAACCTCTAACTGGCCCATTTTGTCAAGGAGAGGAAGTTACGATAAATATACAATTTGATTATGATGCCTCAGAATCTGGTGCGGATTGGTTGATAGGTATGGTTCCAATTTTTGGTGATGGTTGGGATTTAACAAACTTTGATTATGCTGCTAATGCTCCTGTCGGTAACGGGCAAACTTCGGAATGGTATGTAGAGGGTTCTGCAACTGCTCCTATTATACAAGAGCCAAACCCAATACTGTGTACATTTGTAAATGCAAATGGGGACCTTACCTTGTGTAACCTACTATGTGATCCATGTTCGGACTGTCCCCAGTCGGGTATGTTTGAGGGAGACCCCCTACCAAGTGGCTATTTTTGGGTTTCCAATGGTGGAAATGCTGGTTGTGATAATGATGGCTCGCCTGGTGAAGGTTGGGGAATAGGAAGCACACAAGCGTCTATTCAATGGGAATTTACTTTAACAGTAAAAACTTTTACTGATCCAGCAGATTGTTTTGAGGAAAAAGATCTAAGTATTTCATTCCAGACTTTCTCTGACGGAGTTGGAGGATGTTGGGAAGATCCAGTAGGAGAATGTATCTTAGATAGGGCCATGTTCTCACCTGCTTGGGAGATTGAATGTGAAGCGCCACCAGCCGTAGAAGGTCCTGATCAAGAAATATGTCATGACGGAATGGTAGATATAGACGTAGCTACGGTAGATGGGTCAACAACTCAAATACAGGTAGATGTAGATGATAATCCTAATGTTACAGGTGAAATGAGTCATACATTCGAAGGTGGGTTCGGAAATATTGATGACGATCTTCTAAACCTTACGAATGCTATTCAAATAGTCACATACAATGTTTATTCTGTAGATGAATCGCTTCCTTGTCCTGGTATTGTCAATCAGATAGAAGTTACTTTATATCCAGAATTGATGGTTACTTTTCCTCCCGTATTTATTTGTGAGGGTGATTGTACAGATATCACCCCTGATATAGTGGGAGGATTTGGAATGCCTTTCATGTATGAGTGGAGTACTGGCGAAACTACGCCTTCGATCAATGTCTGTCCAGTTGTTCCGACAACATATTTTGTGACAGTAACTGATGGTTTGGGATGTGAAGATGTTGGTGAGGTAGAAGTTGATGTGAAACCTCCGGTTGAATTATTACTTCCTGCAAGTATTGCAGTTTGTAAAGACGACAATTTTGATCCTTTCAATCCTGATTATGTAGTTTGTCTGGACTTTATTAGTGGATCTTCGCCATTTGGAGTGACTTGGGTAACTGAAATAGGGTTAGTTGGACAATCAACTGGCTTTGCTGGGGAGTGTTTTGCAATAAACGAAGTGCTGTCTTCAGCTGTACTTGGATCACCAGCAGGAACATATACACTTACAGCCAATGTTACAGATTTCTTTGGTTGTATGGGAACTACAGATATGATAGTTAATATCACTGGAGAATTAACAATTATAGCTGAGGTCAATGATTATGCATGTGGAGAAACTGAAACGACAATGAATATAACTGGGCTTGATGCTGCGGGTAATGATGTAAATACATTTTTGCTTTATGGTGGATGTCCTGATGTTGGACTCGGTGATTTTATTGATGAATTCTTTACTAATACAGGTACAGTATTAACACCGCCTTTAAATTTACTTGATTACACATGTTATACTATCGTAGCACAAACAGAATCTGGTTGTCAAGCTACCATAGATGTAGAGATACCTCTTACAGAAGGAACACCTATTGAGATAGGTGGAGATGATGCTGTTTGTATTGGTAGTGATGCTACCATTACTATCGCAAATGCAGGTGACTTTGTATCTTTTGTATGGACACCAGATATTGGAGATACTGGATCTGTTACATTCACTCCTGATAGTACAGCTACTTATATAGTTGAAGCGACAGACGCTGCTGATTGTGTATCTCAAGCACTTTGGACGGTAGAAGTTAATCCTGAACCTATAATTTCTCTTGCTGGAGCATTGCAGTTCTGCGAAAATGGTACAGCAACGATTACTGCAAGTGGTGGTGGCATTGGAGGAACTTATGCATGGACTGGTGTTGCAGGTGCTCAACCCGGAGCCTCTTATACAACTGGGGTTGCTGGGGATGCTACCGTAACAGTGACTAATATAAACGGCTGTGTTAACGACAGCACGATAACCTTCGCTCAAGTAGATGTAATCGAAATCATTCTAGCCAATTCAAATATTTGTGATGGGATGGGAGATACACTATTTGTTCCAAGTAATATAATTAATGTGATTTGGGAAGATGCTACTCCAACTACAGTGAGTGATACAACTTTCTACATCATTACAACTTCTGGATCATTTACCGTAACAGGTGAAGACTCAACCACAGGATGTGATGCTGCAGGTTCATTTACAGTAGCTGAATTTATATCTCCAATAATCAATATACCAGATACAGTTGAGGTGTGTAGATTAGATAGTGGAATCGATTCACTTTGTATAGATTTAGTTGCTATAGCTTCTGGTTCAGATGCAGGAACATGGAGTCAAGGTGGAATTATTCCTGGATTCACATTGAGTAATTTTCCGCTTAATGACGTTTGTTTTACAGGCATACAGACAGGCTGCTACCCATTTACATTTACGACGAATTCGGCAACTACGCCATGTATGGATACTACGGCTACTATGATGGTGTGTGTAAAGGCATGTCCTTGTCCTAGTCCAGCTACACAGAGTATTCCTGACATATGTAATTTTGGTACTTACAACTTAGAAAATGCTGAGTTGACGAGCGATCCAGGTACATGGACAGTACAATCAGGACCTGCAGGTCAAGATATCACTGGTATTATTAATGGTACAGTATTTACAGCAACGGGCATAATACCTGGTTCGTATCTAGTTAGATTTACACTTGATAACCCAGGTGGAGGAACTTGTTTGATGTTCAGTGAGCAAATTATCAATGTAATAGGCCAAAGTATGATCAACGTCATTGCTCAAGGTCAATTGTGTAATATAGCAGGGCAACAATTTGCTACTACGTTAGATCTATTTGATCTGATAAATGTGGATGCGTCTAATGGAGGAACATGGGTACAGATAGGTACGGAGACAGTAATACCAATAACTGGAGGATCTATGATCTCAAGTGCAGGGATTACTGACTATACAGAGATTTATACATTCGAGTATACATCGGGCGATAATGGTGGGCCATGTCCTCCGACAGTTACTTCAGTAACAGTAGATATTTTCGATTGTACTTGTCCTATTATATTAGTAGGTAAAGACACACTTTGTAACGATGGTGTACCGATAGATCTATTTACGCTACTGACAAATGATGATAACTTAACGGGTACTTGGACTACAAATGGAAACCTAGTTGGTGCAAGTATGTTTGACCCTAACGGTCTACCTTCTGGTCCATATAACATTACATTTACTTTAGATTCTAGCCCTGGACCTGGATGTGAATTGACATATTCTAATACCATAATTGTACGAAGAAGAGCTGTTGCAGTAATGCAACCAGGTCCTCAACCATGTACTATGGATACTGGTAATGGCCCGACTACTGTAAATCTATATAATTGGTTAGTTCCAGGATATACATTAGGTTCATGGTCACAGATTGGCGGTGATGTGCTACCACTTCCAGATGATGGAAACAGTATGGCAGTAGTTGATTTTATGAATCAAGACATTGGAGAATCATTTACTTATGTATTTACCACTGTGGGAGCACAGATTCCTTGTCAGAATACTTCAGTTACAATAGTAATTACGGTAGTAGATTGTAATTGTCCACCAATCATGATAACGGATCAAGATCCTGTATGTAATGATGTAGGTATGATTGATCTTTGTGCACTAGTAGCAGGATCTGATCCTGGTACATTTGTAGTGACAAGTGCTGGAGGTACACCATACCCAGATAGAATAGACGCCTCAGGTTGTATATTCGATGCGATAGGGCTAAATCAAGGTACTTATACCATAACATATACACTTGATGCAACTGTTTCGGGTACTTGTGTCGGTTCTGTAAGTACTACAGTAGAGATAGTGAATTACGTTAGTACAATGATAGTTATGAATCCGGATCCAGTTTGTAATGATCCTAATGGTAATGGACTCATGGTTCTCAACTTTACTACTTTCGTAGGAAATGCAGGAAGTGGAACTTGGTCAGATGATGATGGTGCGGGTGTGATTATAGCAACAATAAGTGACCAACAAAGTGTAAGTTTTGTAGGGGTACCAGCAGGAAGTTATGACTTTACATATACGATCGATAATGCTGAACCTTGTCCTGATCAATCACTGACAGTGACTGTTGAAGTAACGGATGACTGTAGCTGTGCACCAATCAATCCAGATGATCCAGAGAATGTTTGTAGTACTGATGGTCCTGTGGATCTTACTCAGTATGATGATCCTGACATGCCTGGCACATGGAGTAGTGCAGATCTAACTGTGCAAAATGGAAATAGCCTTATTACAGATGGGGTAGCTGCTGGAGTATATACATTAGTTTATACGCTAGTGACTCCAGTTCCTGACTGTCCTGATTCTATTCTAGTAATGATTATGATAGGAGAACCAGCTAATGCAGGAACTGCTGAAGATCTTACTTTATGTGAAGGTGATACGCAAGTAATAACTCTTGATGATAGGCTGACAGATGCTGACATAGGAGGTGAGTGGACTGAGACTTCAGCGACGATGAGTACTGGATTTTCTGGAAATACATTTGATACAGATGGACAAATAGCTGGAACTTATACATTCCAATATACACTTACTGGAAATGACCCATGTCCTGATGTATTCTCAACTGTAACTGTGATAATAGATCCTAACCCAGATGCTGATGCTGGAAGTGCAGATGAGCTTGACTGTGTGAATATTTCTGAAGATCTTGGAGGAAGTGGTACATCTATTGGAGCTGACTTCGTATATAGTTGGACATTAGAGGGTGTAGAAGTAGGAACAGATGCTACTCTGACGGGTATCAATGTAGAAGGAACGTATCAATTATTGGTAACTAATTCAGTTACAGGTTGTGTTGATTCTAGTTCTGTGACCGTTACTAAATCTGATGCTTTTCCAGAGTTTATAGTTGATGAGACTAATATAACTTGTAATGGAGATAATGATGGATTTATCACAATATCAGGTCAAAATGGAGGTGATGGAAACTATACATATAGCTTAAATGGAGGAACTGCAGTTTCTGATCCTGGTAGTTTTACTGGATTGGCAGCGGGTGATTATACGATAGCTATTATAGATGGTATAGGATGTACAAATGAAACGGCATTCACAATATTAGAACCAGACCCAGTATCTGTTGTACTTTCCGCAGATGGACTAGTTGATGGTATACTAAAAGGTGAACCAGGAGACGAGTTTATCCTCACAATTGATCCTGTAGCTGAGAATATCGATAGTGTTGTATGGTCAGATTTCAATGATCCGACGATTATATTCTGTAGTGGAAGTGTTGCCGAGTGTTTAACAGTAACTATAGCACCTACGCTTAATACCACAGTGATATACGTAGAAGTATTTGATGAGAATGGTTGTTCTGCAAATGATCAAGTGCAAATACAATTGAATCAGATTGTTGATGTAACATTTCCTAATATCATCACTCCAAATGGTGACAATATTAATGACTTCTTCTTCATTGCAAGTAATGATGTAGAGCAAGTGCTTGATATGAAGATATTTGATAGATGGGGAGAATTGGTTTGGGAGAAGCAGAATTTTGATCCTAGAGTACCTTCTGAAGGTTGGGATGGAAAGTTCAATGAATCTCCTGTTGTACCTGGTGTGTATGTATTTACAGTAGAGGTACTATTCAATGATCTTAATAATACAAGAGAATCGTTTTCTGGAGATGTAACGGTAACTGACGGAGATTAGAATATTATATTTTGAAAATAATGAGCGAAATTGACCTTGGTTGATTTCGCTCTTTTTGTCAATTCTATTTTTACTTATTACGTCATCAATTTTGCAAATCAAAGTTTATTTGTAGATTACAAATACCAAATTGATTGTTGATTCAAAATGAAATGCTATTTTTACTGGCATTAATTTAGTGTCCCTATCTTTACAAGATTATTTATTAACATAATTACTTAATCAGTATCTGATGTGAGATATAGGATTCAAATATTGGCCATTTTACTCATTATTTTTTCAGGAATTGAAAGAATGAATGGTCAATGTGATTTCACTTCTGAAGTTCTTGTAGAGGACGAAACATCAATAACAATTGATTTCCTAGTATCTGGTGCAACCAATGATATTCTTGGTGTTGATAATTGTTTAAAGATTGTCACTACTCATTTTAAGCACCAGTTTGTTTCTGATCTTACAATAGAACTGGAGGCACCCTCTGGAGATATAGTTCAATTAGTTGGTTCTGATATCGATGGCAATCAAACAGGCTTAGTCAATTCATGGGATATTCAGTTTTATAATAGGGATTCACTTACTGCAATGCCTGATCTTATTTATGATGAAATATGGAATAGTAACCCTGTAGGAGGATGGGTAATATTTACAACTTATACAGGATCATACTATCCTCACCTGAGTGGATTAGAAACCTTCACAGGATCTGTAAACGGAGTATGGAAGTTGCATTTATCTGATGATACTGAATTTGGAGAAGGGATGCTTTCATGTTTTGGTATGGAGTTTTGTGATGATACTAATATTACTGTGGCTTCATGCGCTCCTATCAGTCATTCGCTAGATGAAGACAATGTCTCTCTATGTGCAAGTAGCGAAGAATTAAATCTCACTGTAGTTCCCAACCTGGCAGATTCATATGATAGCACTGCATACGGATATCAATATTTGCTTTTTGATGAAAATGGATTTCAAAACTTTACTAACAGTACCGATTTCTCTTCGTCAGATCCAGGAAATTATACGCTTTGCGGAATCCACTATTTCTTGGGTGATGAGTCAGAAGTAGAATCAATAGCACCTGGCAGTGATTTGACTGCAATTAGTGATTACATTTCAACCAATGCAATATGTGCGACACTGTCAAATGAATGTATCGACATAGAAATATTTTCAGTGCCAGAGGTTGTTACTCAATCAATGAAAATATGCCTCGGGGACACAGTCACTATTGGTACTATTCAATACTCAGAATCGGGATTATACGAAATTTTTACTCAGGTAAATCCATGTGATAGTATAAGTATGCTTGACTTGAATGTTATTGATCTTGATGTTGTAGTAACATCTGAAAATGATGCATTGTCTTGCGCCAATCCGAGTTTAGAATTAGACGCTTCTGGAACTGACTTGACAGGAATTTCAACTTTTGCTTGGAAGACAAATGATGGGAACTTTATAACAAATCCATCAAATGAAATAGTTGAGATAGATAAGGCTGGTACCTATGTATTCGAAATAGTAACACAAGGATGCATTTTTACAAATACAATTATAATAACTGAAGACCAAGATTTTGTTGAAGTAGATATTTTCAGTGAAAACATCACTTGTTTATCGGACAGTGCATTGGTCACTTTGAACACAAGTGATCTTGTAGATGATATTTCTTGGACTGGACTCGACAGTTTCAAAAGAATAGGAAATAATATCCTTGTGGGAGTAGAGGGAACATATAATGTAGATTTTGTAACAGAATTTGGATGTTTACTTAGTAGAGAGGTTACAGTAGTTGACGTAAGAGAATACCCTGAATTTGAATTATTAGGAGATACACTAACATGTGAAAATCCAACAACAACGATCAGAACTGCAAATGCGGATATTCTAAATTCTAATTTCTCTTGGATAAAAGATAATTCAGTGTTGGGCATAGATACATTTTTAGTGATCAAAGAACCTGGAAAATATTATCTCAGAGTTAGAACGGGAGCAGGATGTATTGATACTTTTAGTATTGAAATAAATAGCCAAATAGATACCATTGAGGTAGATTTGTTTAGCGGTGAGATTGCATGCGAACAACCAGAAATAACAATATCATATGCATCAAATATAGCTGGGCTGAACCCCCTTTGGATATTACCCAATGGAGATCCAGTAGTAGATTCCACTTTCTTGTCTAATCAATCAGGATTATATACACTTCATTTGGAAGATGATAAATTTTGTACATTAGATACTGCATTAATAGTGATAGAAGATTTAGTGACCCCAGAGATTTCTGTGATAGAAGCAGATTTCTTCTGTGGACAAGACAGTATTCAAATACTGTCAACTATTAATATACCTACAGCCACTTATGAATGGACTAATGAAAATGGATTCAGAGATACAACTCCAATTCCCTGGATATTTGCTCCAGGAGAATACATCGTAAAAGTTTCATTAGAGAATGGCTGTTTTGATATGGATACCTTCAATATTGGAGTGGATGTTGATCTACCGGAAGTCTCGTTTGAGTTTAGTGATCTTAGTTGCAACGTGGATACTACTTTCATAATTCCTTCTGATACTTTGAGTTATGTTATGATATGGTCACTAGATGGGGTGATTTTTCCAGCTCTTTCAAATGTCATCAGAGTTTTAGATACTGGATTTTATGAAGTATTAGTTATCAACCCATTAAACGGTTGTAGCTCTAATTATTCATTTGATATCAAAGAAGATAAAGTGTCCAAAATTGATGATATAAGAGCTAAAATTCTCAACTGTGAAAATGAAACAGTACAAATAAAAATCGAAGCCGAAAGACAGTTTGAATCCTATCAATGGACAGGCCCTGGACTATTAGATACGAGTGAAGAACCTAGGGTAGATACCCCAGGTTTATATTATTTGAATTATACGTTTACAAATGGATGTACGGGAATAGACAGCATTGAAATTTTCGATGAAGGTGAATTGCCTAACCTTATGGGTCGTGATACTGTTTACAATTGCTTTTCTTCTACTTTAACACTTGATGTATCGTATGAGTCAAGCACGATCAATATCATTTGGGAGGGTCCAAATTTTACTGCTAATGGTACAACAGTTACTGTTTCAGAACCAGGAATATATAATGTGTATGCTGTAGCACCAGGTCTTTGTAGAGATACGATTCAGATTAATGTGGTTGCAGATACTATCTCTCCGGTTATTTCCCTGGTTAACGATGGGATCATAACATGCGCGGATTCTATAGTTGATGTCAATCTAACTGTAGACACCAACACTACATCATTTGTATTCAGTGGGCCTGGAATAATTTCTCAGAACGATTTAATCATCCAAGTTGATAAACCCGGTATTTACAGTGCGATAGGATTGGCAGATAATGGATGTTCTACAACCGTTACAAATGAGGTGTCAGTAAGTAATGATTTTCCCGATTATATTATTGATCTTGATTCAATTGACTGTATTAATAATGTTGTGACTGTTGGTTTTACATCTTCTGATCCAGTTCTAGATGTATCATGGATGGGACCCACAAGTGTACCTGACAATGATTACAACTTTACAACTGGGCAAACTGGGATATATTCATTCATTTTAACGAATAGTGATGGGTGTAGATCTATAGATTCGTTTTTTGTGTTCAGAGATAGTTTTCCTCCGCTTGGTTCAATAGCATTAAGTAATCAGATTACATGTGATCTTGAAGAAGTGACATTATCTATTAATGATTACGATGCTTCTTGGGCTTTAGACTGGACTGGCAACGGAGTATTAGATCCAAATGTTGAAACGATTATCACAGATCAAGTTGGACTATATACTGTTGAAATTATTAGCCCAAATGGGTGTCTTTCTTTAGATACTATGGAAGTGCTGTACGACACTACGGCAGCCTTAATCGAGGTGTTTGGGGATCCAATTACTTGTAGTGCAGGGAAGGTGTTTTTAAGCTTGACTGCTGATATACCAATAATAGGTTATGAATGGGCGGGACCAAATTTTACAAGTACGGATGTAGAACCTCTAGTTTTTGAAAGTGGATTTTACCAAATTACAGTGACTTCAGCTAATGGATGTACTTCAGTTGGAGAGGTTGAGGTCAAAGACGAACGTGTTTTTCCAATTATTGAAGTAGATGATTATTTTCTTCCATGTGATGGAGCACCAGCAGTTGTTATAGTTACCAACATCAGTCAAGATGCTTCAATCAATTGGTTCGGACTTAACTATTTTGTTGCTGGAGATACTGCCTTGATATTCGAGCCGGGAGAATATGTTGGGTTAGCAGTTACTGCAGAAGGCTGTTCAACTACGGATACATTTCTAATCATTGATGAGCCGGTACTACCGATATTTTCTGCAGAGGCTGAGGTTCTTTTTTGTTTTGGGCCAATCGAAATTTTAGCTTTGGATGTGTTTGATGACAGATCTGTACTTTGGCAAGGACCTAATCAATATACTGCAAATACTACCCTAGCATTCACTGAGGAACCAGGCTTCTATACTTTAATAGTAACAGGCGATAATGGATGTGTAGATAGTACTACTCTAGAAGTGATAGACGGGAGAATATACCCAGATGCAATGGCTCGCAATGAAGATTTATTTCAATGTGAGAATTTAGAAATCAACTTGTCTGCTAGTGGTTCCTCAATGGGCTCACAATATAGTTATCTATGGACTACTAATGATGGTGTGATAAAGGAAGGAGCAAACACACTGAACCCTAGAATTGAAGGTGAGGGAACTTATATTTTTGAGGTCACTGACAATACAATTGGTTGTATAAGTTATGATACACTTAATTTGACTCTACAAGAGCAAGACCTATTAGGTGTAGAATTATTAATTTCTCCTCCTACTTGTTTTGGTTTTGAAAATGGGATCATAGAAATTGAAAGTGTCGTAGGAGGTTATGGTCCATTTAATATTTTATTAGACGGCAATGACTATGGAGAGAGAATGGATATCCCATTTCTAGCTTTAGGGGAACACGAACTGACAATTACCGATAGCCTTGGTTGTGTAGTGGACTCGCTTGTAGTTATTGACACTAGCACTTTGTTGACGGTTTTACTTCCTATGGATACAACTTTGGTTTTTGGCCAATTACTCAATGTTTTAGCAGATATAAATCTTCCACTGGATTCTATAAGACAAATAACTTGGTCTAGTAATGTACCATGTGATGGATGTTCTTCATTTGATATATTGCCTGAAGGAAATATGACCATATCTATAGAAGTCATAGATATCAATGACTGTGTAGTAGAGGAAGAATTTAGAATATCTATTAATAGACCGGATAAGCTGCCTTTTCCACAGATTTTTTCTCCCAATGGTGACAACATAAATGATAGATTTTACATGCCACTTACTACAGGTATCCAGTCCATTGAATACATCAAAGTATATGATAGTTGGGGAGGGTTGCTTTACATTTCTAATAACGCAATTCCCGGTGACGAATCGTTTGGTTGGGATGGAACTGTGAATGGTCAGAATGCTGAAATGGCTGTTTATATTGTAGAGGCTTTAGTTACATTACTTGATGGTACTCAAGTAACATATTTAGGGGGTTTGACATTGATGCGGTGATTTATTTAGAGGACGCGAATTAATAATTTACTATACCGGTTAGAATGTCTTATGTACTGATGAATGTTCTCTGAAGATTTTGCATTGCAAAAATAGACAACGAAGTGAAATAGGAACTTCAGCCATTTATTCTGAGTTTCTTCACTAAAAAGACCAGTTTTTACAAGTGAATTCATCCGTCCAGTGTTAGTAAGTTATTTTATGAGTTCCGATAGAGTTGATTCAGAATGTACCGAAAAGGACTCAATTTCTAATACCTATCAAAACTTAATCACTTTCTGGATTATTCGATCGCCTGCCACATTAATCACAACCATATAAACACCTGGAGTGTAATCTGACATATCAACAGTGTATGATAATTGTCTAGATGTAATATTTTTCCGATTGAATGACTGCCCATTCTGAAAAGCTATAATATCAATTGATCCATCAGTAATTACATCATTTCCAAGGTCTATGGTAGTTATGTCAGAAGTAAGAGTAGGATAGACCATATATTCGGTATTGGTAATGTTGACTGTACCTACTTTAGGTATTATATTAACACAATAGTCTTCTATCTCTCCATATTCGAATGTTCCATTATCACATGCTCCTTGATTGAGCTCATTATATCTCATTATTACTCTCATTCTTGTTATTCCGACTGTAGATTCGAGAGGAATAGAAAAGAGTCCAGAGACAGTTGTTTGCGTGCCTGAATCAGAAATATAAATTGCCTCCTCATCTGAAAATTCTCCATCTTGATCATAATCAATATATGCTGAGAAAAATTCATCGTATAATGGACCTGAATGACCTGGAGTAAGAATTAATTCATACTCTTTTCCTTGATCTAGTTGTATGTCAAATTGGCCAACAAAATTACCATACCCAGAATTATTTACCCCAGAACTATTTTCGAATACACCATCAATGACTATACTCTCTATCCATTCATCATCTATATTTTTACCCCCAAATGCACAATATTCCATTGTACAATTTCCACATTGCGTTGACAAACCAATCACTTCTGTAAATTCTGACTCATTAGAAGTAGCAGCACATTCTGATTTTATTCTTATTTCATAATACTGACAATCTTCAATACCTGAAAACGAAAATGAATTGTCTGTTCCTAAATTAGCAACGGTCCAATCTGCACTTTCAATATTTCTATACTCTATTATGAAATTAGTGGCAGCTGTAACACTTCCCCAATCTATAACGATAACACTTCCTTCTATTAATGCACTTACTCCCTCTGGTGCCACACAACATCCATCCGTTTCGAATACTCTGGAATAAGTATACTCACTGTCAGGTTGTCCAACACAAGCAGTCTTTATTTGATATTCATAAGAAGTACATGCACTCAAGTTTGTGAGCTGATAACCAGATGTTACATTGTTTATTTCGATCCAATCATCTGCATCTAGTACTTTGTATCTCACTGACACCGTTCCAATTTTTCCATTGTCCAGCCAAGCTAATTTGGCATCTTCAACACGTATTTCTGATAATCGAGCGCCGAATGCATCAGTGCAATCTCCACAAGTACTAAGCAGATTAAGCATAGCATTATTTGCATTTAGCCGCCCTCCTGTTGTCGTTATACCTAGAAGGCTAGAGTTCGCATCAACACCATGAAGAATATAATCCTTAATAGCTAAAGCCGCTTGAGCTGGATTGTTTTTTACAATAGTCATAAATTCGCTGCAGTCGGCAGCATAAAGTAGTGCAGCCGCACCAGCACAATGCGGTGTAGCTCCAGAAGTACCTCCAAATGAGCCATAGTTGGTGCCGTCTAATGTGTATGTCTGAGCACCAAACGCGCCTAGATCGATAGAGCGAGTTCCATAACCAGCACCTGTTACCTTTTCATCTTGTCTATTCATATTAGTGACAGAGACCAAGAAGTCACTTGAACAACCAGTTGGAAGATCTCCTTCTATATCTACATTTGTATTCCCGTTGATAGTCGCACCAAAGTTGAGAATACCCACTTCACCAAGTAAGTTATAGAAGTCGCACCAGATAGGAGCGTCATTAGGATCACCCATGTCGACTCCCCAACTAGCATTAGTACTTACTACAAATGCTCCCTTTTCACCATTTGTTTCATTGTATAGTTTTCGCATTTGATATGGATAAGCATAGGATGCCAGTGCCAGTGCTTCTGGACTCCCACCTATGACAATCATTAATTTTACATCCCAATTCACCCCAACAACACCGATCTCATTGTTTCCTTTTGCTCCTACAATACCAGCTACTGATGTACCATGCCCTCCTCCTTGATATACGTTATCATTATCATCCTCGGGGTTCCATCCTCTTACATCATCAATGTATCCATTCTCATCATCGTCAATCCCATTGTCAGCTATCTCAGCAGTATTTGTCCATAGATTATCTTCTAGATCTGGGTTACTAGTTATGATACCATCATCAATGATACAGACAACTATATCATCACCATCGATAGTTTTACCGCCAGTAGTGTGATCCCAAGCGAGTTCCATATCGATATCAGCTCCAATTTGGCCACCATTAGATCCAAGGTTGATATATTGCCACTGACTATCAAAAAGTGGATCATTAGGAATGGTCTCTCTTAGTTTTGAAAGGTGATTCTTTTGAGCTAGTAAAGTATGCCTATTCATTTTGATAGTTTCTAGGAATTTTATCTCATTATCTAGATTAGGATCTACCTTCAGTACCCATAGATTCATAGGCTCTGACATTAGCTTTGTGGCTTTTATGCTTGATCTGTAGTTGCTATTTGCATTTAAATCTGTAACAAGAGATCGTGCTCCTTCATCACCTTTTACTTCTACAATCACCTCACCTAGCACATGATTGAGCTTTTGTGCAGTTGTATAATTTACAATTAGAAGAGCAAACAGTATAAAAAGATATGAGCGATATTTTTTCATTTGCAGTGTATTGCGTTTTATGGAATTGAAGTGATAAGCTGAAATAAACCTTTCAAAAGAAGGCTAGTTTTTTAACGACTTCATTCCGTGAATATATACAATTATCAAATTTTAATGTTGTTTAAATGATGCTAAAGCTTCTGAAAAGACTGTTTTTAGGACATTATTGGCATTTTGGTACTGGAACTACTGAAAAGAACACGTTAAAAAACATGGAGTAGTAATCTGTTTTTTTACACATTACGTTTATTTATCATGTATTACTAACTAGTAGTTGTAGTTTTACATATATTTGCTAGACTAATATTTAAGGGTCTACAAATTTGAAATCATGAATATGAAACTACAATTGCCAGCAATGGCACATTATTCAGTATGTCTTCGATTATTTAGAGCAATTGCTTCTAGGGTATTCGATAAAAAATATCGCCTTGCTTTTGGAGGACAACTTGCCATCGTTTTGGTTTGCTTCTGTCTATCTACAGCACTTTCTGGGCAAAAGATACTGCATAAAGCAAACAAGCAATTCGATCTCAAACATTACCACGAGGCAATCGATTCCTATAAAAAAACTTTAGATAAACATCCTGAAAATCTTCAAGCGAAGTCAAACTTAGCGGAAGCGTACAGAATGACAAATCAATTGGGTCTAGCTGAAGAGGCATATACTAACATAATGCTAGAGGAATTTCTTGATCCGATTCATATCAGAAATTATGGGATTACTTTGATGAAAATGGCCAAGTATACCGAAGCTCATTACCAATTTGAACTATACAAAATTTATAATCCTCAAGATGCACAACACTATCAACTTTCTTGTGAATTTGCACACCATTTATATAGACAGAATGATGCCTATGAAGTGGAATTAGTGGGAGTGAATACCGCAAACTCTGATTTTGGAGTCGCATTTGCTGATGATCGATTAATCTTTTCTTCTTTTAGAAATGATGTTGAGCTTTCTAAAGATGCTAAAATGTCTGGACAGAAGCTTACCGGTAATATGCTTTACGTTGCTGAAGTAACGGATGATTTAAGAGCTAAAAATGTACAGTTCCTAAGGTCAGGTATAGCAGAAAAGAAAAACATCGGACCTATCAGTTTTGCGCCTCAAGTAGGAAAATGTGCTTTTACAAGAAATAAGATTCAAAATGGGGGAGCGCATGTTACAGGAGATGATAGCTACCACAGCATTTACATCGCTGATTTGAAAGAAAATGGAGATTGGAACAATGAACGACCATTTAGATATAATGAATTTGGTACTTCGACTGGATTTCCATCTCTAGCTTTTGATGGTTCTGCTTTGTACTTCGCGAGCAACAGAGTTGGGGGATTTGGAGGTTATGATGTGTATGTAAGCTACTGGAAAGACAATTCTTGGACTTATCCAGAAAATTTAGGTAGTGATGTGAATACGGCTGGAAACGAAATTACTCCTTTCTTCAATGGCGAAGATCTATATTTCGCTTCTGATTTCCACCATGGAATGGGAGGATATGATATCTTTCATTCTCTTGTAAAAGGTGGACAATGGACACATCCAGAAAATATGGCAAATGGTATCAACTCACCTGCGGATGATTATTACCCTATGATCAAAGAAGGAAGTGAAGGAATATTTTTTAGTTCTAATAGATTGGGTGGAAAAGGAATGGATGATATTTATCTTGCAGTGCCATTGGAAATTGCTGATTTCGTAGAGGGAAGTGATTTTGTACCAAATGCAGTAGCCTTAGCAACAATGCAAAGTGATGTAAGTTTTGATTCGTATAATCCATCTGCAAAAGCTGTAGCAAATACAGATGAGATGCAGATCACAGTATTGAATCCAGCAAAATTAGAAGAAGTAGAAAATACAGATCCAAAAGTAAATGAGCTGTCAAGTACTATTATAGTAAAAGAGGAAGAAGAATTGATCACTTGGGGATTTGCAAAGCCTAATGAAGAAATAGTGCAAGATGCGAAAGTTGATATTGTTATCAATCAACCCCCAATTCATGAATTGGGAAATATTTCAAGTTCAAACACAAAAGGCGTCACAATTGCATACGATGTTAGTATCCCAATCAAGATACTAGGTAGCTCGTTGGATAAATTCATAGCTGAAATAGAAGAGGAGGAATTAGCTATGGAGCTTGGGACGGGAAATGCAATCGAAACTGAACCAATAGTAGAAGAAGTTACGATTGAAACAAAAGTGAAAGCAGTGCCTCAAACAATAGAACCACAGACGACTCCAGAAGAGATAGTAGAACAAACAATTATTTCTGCAACTGTGGTGGTTGCTGAGAAGCCAGAATCTTTTAAAATACCTAACTACAAAGCGATATCTGCAAGTAGAGCACCATTGAACCTTGATCTTGCGGGAGCAAAAAGAGTAGCGTTAGGTGAAATTTTACCTGCATCGAATGTATATTTTATACAATTGGCAGCATTGAGTAAGACTTCTGGAAATGTCAATAAATTCTTATCCTTATCGAAATTTGGTAACTTATATAAAGTATTCAAATCTACAAGCACTAAAATTAAGTTGGGTTATTTCTTAGATAAACAAGAAGCTCAGTCTGTACTGAAAAGTGTAAAATCAAGTGGATATAAAGATGCATTTATCACAAAAGACGATCTTGGATCTTTACAGATAGAACTTATAGTAGCAAATGACAGTCAAAAAGATTTGTATACATCTTATGATTCCTCAATAAAGGCTTCAACTAAAAAAGCTGTAGCTCCAGAAACTAACAATATTGCTTCTAATGAATTTTCTCTTAATAATACTGGAAGAAATAGTTACAAGATTAGATTAGCATCTTACGAAGATCCTATTTGGTTTGATATTGAGAAAGCAAAACAATTAGGAAAGATAGAACAGTGGACTAAAGGTGCTTGGACGATCTTCATTTTAGGCGGATATAGCTCATATGCGGATGCAGAACAAGCCATGATCAAAGCCGTAAATAAAGGATTCGCTGATGCTGAAATAGTAATAGACAATAATGGAATACTAGAAAGACTTAAGCAGAATTAAAAGAATAGTTTATTATGAAATATGGAGGCTCCAAACCGGTTGGTTTGGGGCCTTTTTTTATTCGAATGAACAGCGACAGCGAGTCAGAGTCGTGTCTAGTGTCCTCCTATGAAGGAGGAGGAAGTTGTCGTTTATATTGGAATTCTTCATATTTTGATAGAATATTTAGTGGTCTATCTATGAAGTTTAAGGGTATAGATCCAGATAACCCCCAACCGAAGAGGAGATTGAGCAAAATTCTTAATCTGATTTCTGAAATAGACAGTGAGTAAAGTAATAAGTAAAAATGACAAGGTTTACCTTACCAATTTAATTGGGATTGCTTTGGGGTACGGATATTTGATTTGGGACAACTTTTAGAGTGGCGATCAATTCAATTGGCGCTTTGAGTAAGTGAAAATGCCAATTTATATCGTCAAAGTTATAGAGCGATTAAGCAATTCATCAAAAAAATCTACGCCACCGCAATCTGGTCCGCCCCAATCAAATCCATCCCCGCAAATTTCATAACAACCTGCGCAACGGTCACCACATCCTTCTCACAATAAGTAATAATACGATCAATATCATCTTCTTCCCAATAGACATGACCAACCATGCTGCCATCAATATCATCTTTTGGAGAAGGAATGCCAAGAGTGCCAGCCAATAAAGCTAGGGATGTATAATTTTTATAATCTCCAAATCTCCACAATTCCATGGTATCCAGTAGATGAGCGACTTGCCAAGGCTTTTTACCAGAGATGTTGAGTAAACGAGGCAGTTCTACTCCATTCACAACACATCGTCTACATAGAAACGGAACATCAAACTCTTTGATATTATGACCACATAGATAGTGCTCATCGGGTCGGTCGTAATAATTATTGAGTAAGTCATTGAATTCTTCGAGGAGTACCTTTTCATCTCCTGCAAATGATTTTAGTCTTAGAGCGGGTTCTTCTCCTTTATCGTTTGAGAGGTATCCAACTGTGATGCAAACTATTTTGGCAAACTCCGCAAATATGCCAGCTTTCTCTCTATAGTAACCTGCAGCTAAAATTGGAGTCATTTCCCGTTCCTTATCGATATTAAATTTTTGGGATTTCTTCATCCATAAAGTCTGCATTTCTTCAGGAAGCTCTTCGAAATAAGCAGTGACAGACACCGTTTCAATATCAATAAATAGCGTATTATTAAGAATTTTCTTTTGGATTATCATGATTATCAGGGTTTTCTACTAATTGGTGTAATAAGTGTATACAACCAATTTACATAAGAATAGTGCATACAATGAAATAATTTGCAATATTTGTACCGTTAACTTAGGGAATAAGCACTGTTGCCCTCATTTATTATATAAAAATTGAACAAATAATGACATTGAAATCAAAAAACAACTTATCTGCTATGGCGATCATAGCAATTATTGCACTTATCGGATTGAACGGCTACCAATGGTTTTCTAATTCTCAATTGGAAACTCAAAACATCCGTCAAGAGACTGAATTAGTAGAACTAGAAAAAGTACAAGCAGAACTAGAGCAAGATTACACGGCAGCATTAGAAGGTCTCGAGGATATGAGAAGTGACAATACTGAGCTAAATAGCCTCATCGAGAGCCAGAAAGTAGAACTGAAGTCTCAAAAAGATAAAATTAATAACCTGATTTGGACCAAAAGAGAACTTAATAAAGCCAAAGATGAAATTGCTAACATGAATTCTCAAGCGGCACAGTATGTAGCCGAGCTAGCTCAGTTAAGAGATGAGAATGCGAATCTTATGGCAAATAATTCTCAACTTATGCAACAAAACTCATCGCTAAATACACAATACCTGAATGAGCAAACTGCCAAAAGAGAAATAGAAGCGGCAAGAGCGGTATTAGCTGTGGAAAAAGAAAAATTAGCTAAAACTAATGAAGTGCTTGACACAAAAGTTGATATGGCAAATGCGATCAAGATCAATTTCATGAAAGTACAAGGCTACCAATTGAAAGACGATGGCAAGAAGAAGAAGAAATCAAGAGCTAAGAACATCAATTTAATTGAGGTTTGTTTTACAACGGAGTCAAATTTAGTTACTCCAGCTGGCCAAAAAGAATTTCAAATCAGACTGATTGATCCACTAGGAGAGACCGTTGCAAGAGAAGATATGGGTTCTGGCGTATTAACTAACAAACTGGACAACACACAAGTAAGATATACAAGTACTGGTATTATTGAATATAACAATGAAGATACTGACGGATGTATCCAGTGGAAGGTAAGTGATAGATTGCCAAAAGGTATGTACGATGTTGAAATCTATAATAATGGATTCAAAGTTGGAAATGGAAACTACAAAATGAAGTAGAAAATTAGAAAAATACACATACAGACACTCAAATGGTTAAGGTGTTCGGAATAGGTGAAGCATTGATTTGCTTCGCCTTTTCTTTTTTTAGGTTTGGTTTTAGAAGAAGAATCAAGGGGTCAAGATGAAAATATTGTGTGATAAGATTTGAAATACTCACTTTAATAAACTTAGCTGAATCACAAACAAATGAAGGGCATTTATAATGTCGCACTTACTGAGCTTTTATTTCGTAATTCTAATAAGCGATGGGTTGAAACCCATCGCTATAGAAATGAAGCCCATTTCAGGGCTTCATTTCTTTGATCTTAATTTATAGTTTCTTGAGTTTTAAAAGAGAATCCAACTATCTGACCATTTAGCCTTCCCTCTAGTTTTTCATCTTGATCCGAATTAAGGCTTGTGGTTTATTCCAACAACAAAGCACCTGATACATAAGTACCCGATGCATTGAATAGACATTTTATTAGTGAAATTCTGTTTTGAAAAGTAGCGAAGCTGCGCAATCAAAATAGATAGTTGAACTAATCCCGCTTTTCACGGGATATTAGATTTAATGCATCGATGCTTGCATCGATTTGTTAGCGTCCGGGGCTGCCCTGGGGCTAATACTATTTATTTACTGAAGTTAAATATTATTTAAACCAATATACCCATGTGTTTTTCCCATTCTACAGTCATGTAAGCTTTGAGGCTTTCTAGATTATCAAACTTATCAAATAATTCACTGTAGTTGTGTCTTTTGGTATCTGCTGAGACTACGTTTGAGCTTACATCTGATTTTGTGATTGTCTTACCACTTAAGATGATCAGTCTTTCTACGACGTTTCTAAGTTCTCTGATGTTACCTGTCCAGTTTACTTTCTGGAGGTCCTTGATAGCTGCAGTTTCTATCTTTTTCACGGGAGCACCGTATTCTTTACAAATACCTTCGATAAAGTGCTCGATTAGTGTAGGGATATCATCTCTTCTGTCATTTAGTGCAGGTACTCGAATAGGAATTACAGCTAACCTATGATACAGATCCTCTCTAAACTTCCCTTTTCTTATTTCTGCTTCAAGATCTTTGTTTGTAGCTGCAACCACTCTGACATTGACTTGGATTTCTTTGTCTCCACCTACTCTTGTTATTCTACTTTCTTGTAGCGCACGAAGTACTTTTGCTTGTGCAGAAAGGCTCATGTCGCCTATCTCATCAAGGAATAAGGTACCGTTATTTGCCAATTCGAACTTTCCAATTCTCTGTTTATGGGCTGAAGTAAATGATCCTTTTTCGTGACCAAACAATTCACTTTCTATCAATTCTGATGGAATAGCTGCACAGTTGACCTCTATAATATTGTTATCTTTTCTTGGGCTGTTCTCATGCAACCATCTTGCTACAAGCTCTTTACCCGACCCGTTGGGTCCAGTCACAAGGACTCTAGCATCCGTAGGCCCGACACGTTCAATCGTATCTTTGATTGCATTGATTGCTTTGCTATCGCCAATGATCTCTTGTACTTTTTTTCCTTTCTTGGAAACCTTTTTCTGCAGCGTATTTTTCTCAGTTATCAGTTCAGACTTGTCCATCGCATTTCTGAGAGTGATCAATAGCCTATTTAGATCAGGTGGCTTAGATATAAAGTCAAATGCTCCTTTTTTTACTGCTTCGACAGCGGTATCGATATTTCCATGTCCCGAGATCATCACGACTGGTGTTTCAGGGCTCAAGATTTGAACTCTTTCGATTGCTTCCATCCCATCCATCTTAGGCATCTTGATGTCCATGATGATGACGTCGTACTTGTTCTGTTTGATTTTGACTAAGCAGTCAAGCCCGTCTGTAGCTTCATCTACAGTGTATTTTTCAAATTGTAGTATCTCTCGTAGTGTGTTACGTATACCTTTATCATCATCTACGATTAAAATCTTAGCCATTGGATTGTAGTTTTCTATTTTTTCAAATTTGAGATACTAGTCTGAGACCAATCTTATAGTATCGGAAGGTAAATATACATATTATAAGTTATTGTAATAGGTAATTTGTTGATTTAATGTTAATTCTGTTAAATTTAACATTATTGAGCCATTGGGATTGAGTGATGGATTGGTTTGTATTATTAATTTCACTTTGCTATTGTAATAAGTATTACATTTTTAACGATGCTAATTAACCTTTATGTCAATACCAAATATTCAAGAATAATCGAATCACATCTAATCTGTAATTTCCCCGATACTTACGTTAGGGTGATTAAAAAGATGTTTTGACAAAGCGTCTTATTCCAAAAAAAATGTTTCCAATTCTTGAGGTCAAAATGCAGGAAACTTTTACTTCTGCAATTTTATTTTCTTAACTTGGAAATAGTATAACGACATTTAATTAATTCTCCTGTTGTGGAAATTTCTATTTTATGGATGATATAGCTAATCACTGATATTGTTTTATACTCTGCGCTTAGATCAAATAATTTTTATTACTTCAAAACCAAAAAATTTAATACTTAGATACTCCGATGCTTGCGTCGGGGTCATAAAAAAGAGTTTTTTGGATAAATACGCCTTATCACAAAAAAGATTCGATTTCCGACCTTTAGGAAGAAATACTCGATCGAGCGTTGTGTGATGATGGAAAAATCCTTGTTTTTAAAACAAATGAAATATGGTCAAACACTACGGAAGGTAGTGACTCTAAGTTAGATTATTATCTTAAGTTTCAAGAAGATGGTAATTTATGTATCTATTCGCAACAAAATGGTTTCGTATGGTGCTCAATGAGCAATAGTTTGAATGGTCACTATCTTGAAATCACTAATATAGGTCACCTAGAAGTTGCGAATGATCATGGCGGTGAAGTTTGGCCTGATTGAAAAAATACACTTCGGATTGTGGGTTTCTTTTCTTTCAGGATTAACTATTATTCTGAGTCCACTCTTTGATATTTAGATGAAATACATCTCTTGTAATAAGTTGCAATAGGTGTATTTTTGGTTTCTTCTTGTTAATGTTTTTCAATTGTTTCAATTGTTTCAAATTATCAATAAATCGTAGCTTCTCAGATGGGCTATAGGTTTTTTTGTTCAGTTAAGTCGTAGGGTATCAATGCAGATACCGTAGATACAATC
>CAXBGT010000055.1:0-25422 GCA_963975265.1 uncultured Saprospirales bacterium | reverse complement strand
GCGTTGTGTCTGTGTAGATTATTAGATTTCGAATTAGAAATGGGATTTGTCATTGGTAAAAAAAGTGATTTAGGTAATAGAATTACTACTGATAGTGCTGAAGAATATATTTTTGGAATGGCACTTTTCAATGATTGGAGTGCTAGAGATATTCAGAAGTGGGAGTATGTGCCATTGGGTCCATTTTTAGGGAAGAGTTTCGCTAGTTCGTTGGCACCATGGATAGTGACTATGGAGGCACTGGATTACTTCAGAGTGAGTGGTCCCGTCCAAGAGCCTAAAGTATTACCATATCTAGAGTATAAAGGAGATCAAAACTATGATGTAAATCTTCAGGTAACTATTGCACCTGAGGGAGGTGAAGAAACTGTGATTTCTGAATCCAACTATAAGTTCATGTATTGGAATCAACTGCAGCAGCTTGCGCACCATACAGTAAATGGTTGTAATGTGAATGTAGGAGATCTTATGGCCTCGGGTACAATCAGTGGTAAGGATGAGCATTCTTATGGTTCTTTATTGGAAATTACTCAGGCGGGAAAAAAGTCATTGACCCTGAAGGGAGGAGAAGAGCGGAAGTTTATCCAAGATAATGACTCTGTGACAATGAGAGGATTTTGTGAAAGAGATGGTAGACGAGTAGGTTTCGGAGAAGTGACAGCTAAGATCTTACCAGCAAAATTGTAAGGATGACAGATCATAAAAACAAAAGGATCGGATTCTTACTTGAGCGGACGACTAGGATTGCTAAATTAAGCTTTACAAAGGCTTTTAAAAATTTAGGAGTCGATATCACTCCAGAGCAGTGGATTGTGATAGATACAGTGAATAAAAATGGGACAATGTCTCAAAAATCTATTGGTCAACTAAGTTTTAAGAATGCTCCTACAATCTCTAGAATCATAGATAATCTAGTTAAAAAAGAATTAGTAGCTAGAGTAGAAGAAGTAGGAGATCGAAGAAAAACTTCAATCAGTATAACTGATAAAGGGACGGAGTTGATAAAGCATTGCCAAATTGAAGTAGATAGGTTAAGGAATCTGTCTTGGGAAGGTCTTACTGATTCAGATTATGAGGATTTTACAAGAATATTAGATAAAATATTTGAGAATTTTGACGGATATGAATAGCGTTATGCTCTATTTGTTTATGAAATTTATGATGCTTTATGATGTTAGTTATTAAACAATATTATAGACTAATGATCTGTTAATTAGCGATTTGTAAAGGTTACTAAGTAGTTACTAACTATGTGGTTACCTTTTGTAGTTTCTTGAAAAATATACCCGTTTTAACCATAATTTTAACATCGGATCTACGAAAAGTACTTTTTTGTTTTCGAATCGAATAACATCTTTCTCTTCAAGTGCTTTTCGTACTTTGACTACATTTGAAGTTGAACGTAGACTGTATTTCTTTATTATTCTTTGAGTGGTGTATTCCGTTTCATCATTGATAAGAAGTTGCAGGAAGTTGGATTGTGTTCTAGATATATTTTCCATTTCTCTAAGGTAGAAAGGGTGTGATTGATTGAGTAAATTATCCAACCCTGATTCAATATTTTCAATTTGACAATGATCCGTTGTCATCATCCATGCTAATTGGGAAAGTTGCTGAACATAGTAAGGGTGATTATCTGCTAGATGGACGATGTAGTTTGCATTTTCTTCGGAGATACTTTTCTTAGTGTCAGAGAATCTTTGAGTAATAAAAGGTATCCACTTTTCACTCTTAATTTTATTGAGATTTATGACTTGACCAAATTTATAGAATGGCATTTTCTTATCTGAGAATACCTCTCGCATCATGTTTTCTCTAGATCCATAAAGACAGTAAGCTACGTTTTGGTGCTGTTGCCAGTGTGCTCGTAGTTCTTTTTGGAATGCCAAAGGATCTTCGAAATGACCAATATTCTGAAATTGATCAATACAGATAAGTGTTTTGACACCACTTTGGATGCTCATTTGTTCTGCCATGTCGAGTATTTCACTTTTGTGTTTTTGGGCTTCATCCCAATCTAATGATAGTGAAAAGTCCGCATCAGGCATTGGACTGAAATTTAATTTGGGCATGATGTTCTTAAAAAATTTACCTGATTTTTTGATTATGTCTTCTAGTTTTGAAGTGTGTGCTTTTATTATTTCGACTGCCAGTCGACTGTAGAACTCACTTTCTGACTTGATATTGAACAGATCAAGAGTAACAACCCGGAAATTCTTGTTTTTCTCTATAAGTTTTTTGGTAGCGTGTCTAACAAGGGAGGATTTACCCCACCGTCTTGGTGCTATAAGTATAACTGTATTGAGGGCTTCAAAATTCTGAATGAGAAACGCTGTGTCTTTTTCTCTATTAGTAAACTCTTCCTTTACGGCGATCTTTCCAAATACAAATGGAGGTACCATAGTCTAGTTTATTCCAAATTTACTCCTTTTAGTCGAGGTTGCCAACTAGTTAGTTACTAACGTAATATATTGAACATCAATAATATATGTCCTTGTATGAATTTCAGATAAACTCAATTATGATTATCAAATTTAGTAAATATTGCAATGTTATATTGTGCCAATTGTGATTAATGAACGTATACTACTTATACACGGAAATTGAAGGATTTGCAAATTTCTTATATTTAAATTATATTTGCGTAGACAATAGTTGCATAGGCAACAAACGGACGTCAGAAGACAAGGTCCCTAATCCTAATTTCATCTACTTAATCAATACAGATATGAATCATCTAACACAAGAACCTAAAGTACAAGCTCAAGATACAGATATCATGCCGATCAACGGTACAGACTATATAGAGCTTTACGTAAGTAACTCGAAGCAAGCGGCATATTACTACAAGACAGCTTTTGGATTTCAAAGTCTGGCATATGCAGGACTTGAGACAGGTGTGAAAGATAGAGAATCATATGTAATTGTTCAGGATAAAATAAGATTAGTATTTACAACGCCATTGCGGAGCGGGTCTGATATCGGAAGGCACATTGATGCTCACGGGGACGGAGTAAAAGTGAATGCTCTATGGGTAGAAGATGCTACAAAAGCATATAATGATGCAATAAGTCGAGGTGCTAAGTCATACATGGAGCCAACTACTGAAGAGGATAAAAATGGAAAAGTTGTAAGGTCAGGTATATACACTTATGGAGAGGTAGTACACATGTTTGTAGAGCGCAAGGATTACAAAGGTACATTTTTACCAGGATATGAAAAATGGGCACCGAGATATGAAGCTGAGCCGACAGGGTTAAAATTTGTCGATCACATGGTAGGAAATGTGGAAATGGGTGACATGAACAAATGGGTCAAATTCTACGAAGATGTGATGGGATTCAAGCAAATACTTTCATTTGACGATAAGGACATATCTACAGAATTTACAGCACTTATGAGTAAAGTGATGAGTAATGGTAATGGAAGAATCAAATTTCCCATCAATGAGCCAGCTGAAGGATTGAAGAAATCACAAGTCGATGAATACTTAGAGTTTTATGAAGGTGCGGGAGTACAGCATGTAGCTTTGAATACCGATAATATCATACAAACAGTAACTGCATTGAGAGATAGAGGTGTTGAATTCTTGAATATACCTTCTACATACTATGACACTTTACTAGATAGAGTAGGAGAGATTGATGAAGACCTCAAACCTTTAAAGGATCTTGGTATATTAGTTGACAGGGATGATGAGGGATATTTGCTACAGATATTTACAAAGACGGTAAACCCTAGACCAACTATGTTTTTTGAAATCATACAAAGAAAAGGAGCGACTTCTTTTGGAAAAGGAAATTTTAAAGCATTGTTCGAAGCAATAGAAAGAGAACAAGAGCTTAGGGGAACACTATAAGTCAATATATAGGAAGAGAATAAAAGCACAGTCATTAGTTTGGTTGTGCTTTTATTGTTTACAATATATTGTAATACAGAAGAATAAGGTAATAATTTTGTTGTATTCCTCTTAACAAAGGGAAGTATTTGTTATAGGTGGGAGAAACTTTTTGCTCTAAGTTTACATCATAATAATATTACAATAGTGAGATGCTGCCATTTTTACTAAAACCCAAAGAACAAAAAATGAGAAAATTATTACTTTTTGTGACGTTTCTCGTCTCGACTTCAGTATTCAGCCAGATACCTGCTTCATTAGAAGTGACACTTCCTTGGGAAATAATATATACGGCTGATTGTCAATCGGCAGCTGGTGAACGTCCAACCACAATCAATGAGACGGTGTTTATTACAACAGCACCAGAGGTAATTACAATACAGGATAGTGAAGGGAACTGTATTGAAAAAATATTGACATATAAGATTTTAGACTGGGTAGGAAATGCCACTTATACCTTTATTCAATTTGTGAAAGTAAATGAGATGTATACACTAGAGGGTGTATCAGATGTAACGATTACTTATGATGAGTTACCGTATCCGATCACAGTGAGTGATTTGGTTGTAAATGCAGACCCGAATCATACCTACTCATTCGATCCAAATGATGAATCAGCAACAATCATTAATTATGACCTAGCGGACATCTCTGAAGATAACCATAGTGTATTTATCTATGATCATGATGATAGAACAGTAGCTGAAGTAAATATAATCATAACGGATTGCGAAGAAGAAGTGGTCATTGATGTGCCAGGTGCTGCAGTTATTGAATTTAGTGGAGCGTATTACATTCCGTTTACTGCAGAACTATTTGATATAAATATCGTCTACCCATGTGGTGATTATGAATTAAGTATAAAGAGAGGGGGAGCGAATGGATTATATGACAACTCGATAGGGAGTACTGTTGACGTGGTAGTGAAGGTGAAGATAACTAGTGCCACGCCGATTATCACATATACAAAACATATCATGGTGACAGTCATAGGTGAAGGTCCTACTCCTATTCCTATGTACATCGAGGAAAAAACATTTGCAGCAGGAGAAGAAATCACATTAGATGTGTGGTCCGATCAGCTTGATGGATTACTTTCAATTCAATTAAGATTAAATTTTGAAAATGCACAAATTTTAGCTCTAACAGAAGGAAGCCCATTTGATGATATTCCTCATAATATTTTTAATGATGCTAAAACTATCAATTCCTTATGGATTCCGTGGGATGTTCAACCTATTGATGTAACATCTAATGAGACATGGTTTACACTTACTGTCTTACCTAGTATTGATGGGAGTACTCTTGATATTTTCACAACAGGAAATGATCCATGGAGTGAGATTGTTATTGAAGATTCAATAAGCATTATTGGTGTATCCGCAGATTTTAACTTTGAAATTGCAGAGCGTAATTTTTTAGTTTCCAATGAAGAATTAGAACATGACAATCTACTAATTCACAATAATCCAGTATCAGATAGACTTGTAGTAAGTGGCTTTACCCAAGACATGGATATTTCTCAAGTATCAATTTTTAGCTTTGATGGTCGCCAAGTGATGTCAAAGCCTTTTGACAGGAACAGTGATAAATTGGACTTGGACATAGCAAGGCTTGGTTCAGGAATTTACCTCTTGAGATTGAACGGTTCGACTCCGCAGACTATCCGCTTTGTAAAAATCTAAGATTCATGAATAAATAATTGCAATCACGACGAATCGAGTCGGCTTGGATACTAACTAATTCTTCACGGAAAAATGGTTGGTATCGAGGTCGACTTTTTTTTGTTTTACTTGTGCTTTAAGACAATAGACTACAGAATTGACTTTAATAAGTACTTTTTAGTTTACTCGATCAGTTATTAGATTATATTTAATCTTGAATTAACATTGGGGAGGCATTCCCTTTTCGCATTAAAGAAGAATAAAGAAATTAATTGTAGTAAATGCTTGACCTTTCATCCCTTCAGTATAATTCAGAATATCCAGGCATAACAGCTATTATATTTACTGTGTTGTGTTCAGTATTATTGGGGATATTGATTGCATTTACATATGAAAAGACGAGTCGAGATGTTGATAGACCTGATAATTTTTTGCAGGCATTAATATTAGTGACTATAGTGGCTGCTATGGTTATCCAAGCAATAGGGGATTCATTAGCTAGAGGTTTAGGAATGATAGGTGCACTTTCTATTATTAGGTTTAGAACAACTATTAAGGATCCAAGGAATATTGTATTTATGTTTGGTTCTATTGCTGCAGGAATAGCTTGTGGAGTCATGGGATTTACAATAGCTATATTTGGTACGGTCGGATTTTGCCTTACCGCTTTCATGCTAAGGTTTTCTTCTTTTAGTGAGAAAGAAAAGTTATTCGGAAATCTGAAAATAAAATTCTACAAAGTAGATGGTAATCGAAAAGCTTTAGAAAAAGTATTATCTAAACACTGTACTAAATTTGCTGTGTCAAAGAAAGAATATGGAACAGGATCTGGTAAAAAAGCCAATCTTATTATTTATGACTATAGAATAAAATTGAAAGATTCATATGCGGCACAAGAATTAGTAGATGACCTAGATGACCTATATGGTATAGTTGTTGGCAGTCTTATAATAGAACATAAATTAATAGATTCGATATAATCGACATGAAAAGATATAACTTCATATATATTGTTGGATTTCTGATGCTGTGCATGTTAGTGTATATGACACTTACAATTCAATCGGAGTCTGCCTTTTTCTATGGGTTCGCAGAAAACAAGCAAACGGAGATTAGCCACAACAGAAATGTATTAGTCTCAAAAATTCATGTAAACAACGGGCAGGAAATTAAAGCTGGAGATCTTTTATTAGAGGTGATAGATGAAGAAATAGATTTTAAGATTGGTAAGCTAGAAATTGAGAGAACTGCAGTTGATGTAAATAGTGAATCAAAAATTCAAGAAATAAACAATAAGATCAATCAAATACAAACATCACGAAACGCAGAGATTGTAGAACTCAAAAGTGATATAATTGAATTGGATAGAGAAATAGCACTCAATAAGTCTCTATATGAGGGGCTTAAGACTATTCACAACATTAAGGAATATAAGTCACCAGATATTGTGAAGCTGAATTACTTAAAGGAAAGCCTTTCGAATGTGGAGCTTGCATTGCAAAGGGAGGTCAGGGAACAGCAGCAATTGCTTAATAGAATTACACAACCTGGAAAACTGAAATCGAAAAGTATTATTGCCGAATTAGATCATTATAAAATGATAGAGGAGCATCTATCAATCTATGCACCTTTTGATGGATTGGTAGGAACGATATCATGTAAGGAAGGGGAAAATATTTCTTCTTATTCTTCTTTATTGGACCTCTATAAGCACAATCCTACACAAGTGAAGGGATTCGTTCATGAGAGTATGATACTCGAAGTAGCTATAGGGGATAAGCTTGAAGTGGCATCTACTTTGCACCCAAATATTAAAGTGGAAGGAGAGGTAATAGGACTAGGTTCTAGAATAGTAGAAATACCAGAACGCTTAAGAAAGATGGCGGACTTCAAAACTTATGGTAGGGAAATTGTGATTGAAATTCCTGCGGATAATAGATTTCTACAAAAAGAGAAGGTACTCCTTAATATATCAAATCCGTCACAAAAAAAGAGCACATTTGGTGGGTTGTTTTCTTCAAAGAGTGGTGATTCTAGAGCTTTTGCTAAACCAAATGAAAAAATAGATTAATTATGGGAATACGGTTCCTATATTATTGTTTTCGTTGGTTATTGATTTGTTTTTTCATTAACCTAAATGGCACTTCCTTTAGTCAAATCTCTGTTACAACTACAGAGGTTCTAGCAAGGCACGGATCAGACAATAACCAATTGCCATATTCGGAAAATCTCAATTTTCTAAATAATAAGGCTGGTGGTATTCCAATTGTAGAAAGCTTTGAGTTTCGTACAGAAACCGATGAGTTATTATTTAATCAGCAGGAGTACCTCATAAGATTTGATTTGAATAGTAGTGATGAACGAAAAGCATATGATCGTGTCTTGGCAACCAATAAGCAGTTATATGGTCTCTTACAGGCTGAATATGTGAGTGACCTAATAGCCAGGGACTATGGAACACTTATAGATTATTACTTCGATTTGTCTGAGTTAGACTTAGTGAAGGAGAACCTACACATGGTGCATGATAAAAGAATAATCCTTGCTAGATTATTGTCTAATGCTGAGGAAGTAAATGTAAGTGATTGGCTATCAAATCAAGATGATATCATTTCACTCGTGACAGACTCTATTGAACTAGAGCAGTCAATTTCTATTATAAAGTCGATGTTTTTTGGAGATGAAAACAAAAGTGTGAGTTTTGATGATTTTATATCTCTTGAGAAGTTAAGAGAAGTTGTGGATACCTATTTGATTGATAACAGTCCTACCATTTCTTCTGAATTGGCAGCAATAGAAGAAATTAAGGCAAAAGCTGAATATGCATTAGAGGAAGCTGAAACCAACAAATGGTTGCAATATCTGCAAGTGCGTTATCAGGCAGACAATGATGTTGCATTCCAAAAAGAATTATCATTTAGTAGCAGTATCAATATACCTACAAAATCGACAAATAAAGTGAAACGGAATGAGGCGGCGCTTGAAGTATGGGATAAAAAGTATGATAGAATAATTGAAGAAGAAAAAGACCTGAGAGCATTTAAATCGAATGTACTAAAGTTGAAATCTTTAGTGGTTCAGTACAGCACTTTAAAGAAGATGATGGATGATCAATTATTGGAAAAAACTTACTATGATTACCAAGATTTAGGAAGTGTATCTCCGTTGGTTTTATTAAGTGTTCAAAAGAACATAAATAGATATAAATCCAAACAATTGGAAGCCTTAAAAAATATCTACGAGGCATACTTGGAACTTGTAACCAATTCAGCTCTTATGATTAGGGAACCTAGAATAAATTTTCTATCGAATAATCTCGGCATGATGAAATAGAGTGTACGAAAAATTCAAGGAAAATTATATAGTTGAATTTAATGTCTTTTCTATAAATTTCATGTTTTATAAGTCAAGATGAAAACTAGTCGGAAGGCTAAATGGCTGTCTTTTCTTTTTAGACTTTTAATACAAAGTTTAAGATCACAGAAACTAAAACTGTGAATGTCCATGATTTCTAGAGCGGTGGTTTTTAACCCATTATTAATTATGTTTTCGGAATTTAAGCTCTGTAGGTCAGGTAGTGCAAATGCAGCATATGCGCTTATGATTCTAATAGACGTAAGTAAGAGAATTATCCTAATCGCACCACTGTGTTTTCATTTTGATCTATTTTTCGTAGCGCGTACATGAGGATGAAACAACTTTAAATGAAAAAGAGTCTTCCACTTTTGGAAGGCTCTTCTTTTCTTTGGCCTGTTTAGTTGCCAAATTAATATGGGAAACAATATATACCAAGACTTTACCAGAGTCTCAATAATTCTTTGGGTGCTCTTTAAATTGTAACTGCTCTCGTTGTTAGTTACTTTTTCTTTTAATGCAAATTTGCTGCCAGTTAATTTAAAGGTGATGTAATTTACATTTAATTTTTATGGGAGCGAACTATGAATGCTGAATTTGAATTTTTGTACCTTTGATACTATTACAATTGTTTCGTTAAACATTGTGCAACATTCCATGTAATATGCAAAATACAATATAGTTAGTGGTTGTGTTTCAATTTAACGAAGGATTGGTTCGAATTGTATGGTTTCTTACAAGTTTTGAAAACAATTGAATATATTGCGACATATTTCAATTAAGAGCAATAATAATGATATAATAAATGAAAAAAATACTTATACTGTCCGCTTTTGCTATAATAACTTTTTCGTGTGCTGATAAAAAGGTTAAAACATCGGGTGTTGATGGTCGAAAGGTATTCAAACAGAATTGCGTTGTCTGCCACGGCTTAGATGGTAAGCTTGGATTAAATGGATCAAAAGACCTTGCCCTTTCCAAAATGTCATTGGATGAGCGAAAAGCAATCATCAAAAACGGTAAAGGGAATATGGTTGGGCTTGGTACTTTATTGAAGCCTGAACAAATAGAGGCTGTAGCTGAATACACACTTAAGCTCAAATAGGTACTTCATATGATAATAGCGGGTGTAATGTCGGGTAGTTCGTTGGATGGTCTCGATATTGCATTGGTTGAATTTCGAAATAATGAATGGTCCATTTGTGAAACTGTAGGAATAGCCTATTCCGAAGAGTGGGAAGAGCGATTGAGGTCATACCATAAATTATCTGCATCGGAATATATTAGCTTTAAATATGCCTACTCCCATTATATTGGGCAATTATTAAAATCTTCTTTTATTAAGTCAGATTCCAAGGTAGACTATATAAGCTTTCATGGACATACTCTTGTTCATAATCCTGAGCAAGGATATACTGAACAAATAGGAAATGGTGGTATAATCGCTGGCGTAACCAATACGTCTACACTAACAGACTTTAGATCTCAAGATGTGGCCCTCAGTGGCGTAGGGACACCCTTAGCTCCATTCTTAGAAGTGAATTATTTTAAAGGGTATGATTATTATCTAAATTTAGGTGGGATCGCAAATATTACATCACTAATTGACGACACTATATCAGCTTATGATGTTTGTCCTTGTAATCAAGTGCTCAATCATTATAGCCTGATTCTTGGATTGCCATATGATAAAGGAGGGAGCGTAGCTTCAAGCGGAAGTTTCAATGAAGATCTATCAAATTACTTTTCAAGTTTTGAATTTTTCAAACAATCACCACCTAAATCTCTAGATAATAACTGGATCAGAAAAGAATTCGTGGATGGTATTCCTGATGCTATAGTTGAAGACGTGTTGCATACATATTGTAGCTGGATGGCCAAATGTATAGCCGACCAAGTGAAGTTGGGGTCAACTTCTAAAATGTACACTTCAGGAGGAGGAGCTCATAATACATTTTTTATATCTCAATTGAGAAGTGCGTTAGCTCTTAAGAATTGCGAACTTGTCATTCCCAGTAAAGAAATGATAGATTACAAAGAAGCGATACTAATGGCCGCTCTAGCTAAGAATTATTTGGAAAATAAGCCCAATATACTTTCACAGGTTACGGGGGCGTCAAGGGATAATATTGGAGGAGCACTATACAAGGTTAGTTAAGCTTTTTTCTTTCTAATTCTATTAATGTAATTTCTGGTCGCATACCAACTCTTCCTGGCCAAGCAAGAAAACCAAAACCTCGATTCACATATAAATATTGATCAAGCTCTTTGTAAAGCCCCATCCATCTACTATACCTGTACTTAACAGGACTCCATCTTATTCCTAAGAAATTGATTCCAAATTGCATGCCGTGCGTGTGCCCAGCTAGCGTCAAGTGAATCTGCTTGGGGTTTTTTAAAACATGATGATCCCAGTGTGTAGGATCATGACTCATTAATATAGAAAACTCATTGTCTGATACTCCTTCGAGTGCTTTTGATAGACTTCCTTTCTTTGGAAATGGTCCAGCACCCCAGTTCTCTACTCCAACCAATCGAATAGAATCGCTTCCTTTTGAAATTATTTTTGACGTATTGTTCATAATTTCAAAACCCATTCGTTTATGTTTATTATTAAAATCAGCTAAATAGGCAGATTTTGATGCATGGTCTCCTTTTGGAATTTTATACATACCGTAATAATCATGATTTCCCATAACAGAGTACATGCCATAGGGTGCACTAAGATGAGCAAAGGTGTCTATGTAAGGGTCTATTTCATTTTTATTGGAATTCACCAAATCACCAGTGAATAGGATGATGTCAGCTTCCTGTGCCATAATAAGATCAATCCCTTTTCTTACTTGTTCCACGCTATCGAAGGTTCCAGAATGAATGTCTGATATTTGAATTACTTTAAATCCATCAAATAAATTAGGAAGATCGGGGAAAGATAGCTTTACGTGATCAATAACATACCTATACTTTCCTACAGTCATACCATAAAGCATGCTAAAAAATGGGATAGCTGCGAGACCAACAGAAATCATAGTAATTATGCTGTGTCTTGGTGGGATATCAGAGGTGCCAGTTAACTCTGCTATAGTTGTTGAAAGGTTATTGAGAGCTCCTATGACAAGTCGTCCCAAGTCTTGTGTAAATAATAATCCAGATAATAGAATTTTGCCAACAAAAACTGCAAATCCAAACCCTAGCAACAAATTAGTAGAAAGCGGTCTCACTCCACCCTTGAATCTTTGTAGATCTTGAGACACTTTATAGAATCCAAGAAGTACGATAGCACTTACTGCCCAATAAATAGAACAAAAAAAAGACTGAGCAGTAATCAAACTACTCAGTCCATAAAATGTGTATATATCGAATCCTAAATAAATGATTAATAGCAATACTAAAAACCCCAATCTAGACATTGCATTCAATTTTTATGATTACGATTCTGTATTTTCACCAGCTTCGTCATCTCTGGCTTCGTTTGCTTCGTTCGCTTCGTTCGCTTCGTTCGCTTCGTTCGCTTCGTTTGCTTCGTTTGCTTCGTTTGCTTCGTTTGCTTCAGCTTTTTCAGCTTTAGCCTTTGCCTTTGCTTTTAATTCAAGCCTTGTTGGTTCACCGTATGGTCTTGCACCAATTAATCTTTCAACATCTGACTTCAATAGTACCTCATTTTCTAACAATGCATTTGCCAAAGCGTTTAACTCTTCTCTTTTGTCAGTTAGTAGCTTCTGAGCTCTTTCATATTGAGTATCGATCATCAGTCTTACTTCTTGATCTATCATTTTAGCGGTATCATCTGAATATGGTTTACTGAATTGATCTTGTTGCATTCCGTAGAAAGATACATTACCTACTTTTTCATTCATACCATATACTGCAATCATTGAATAAGCCATCTTAGTGACTTGATCAAGATCAGATTGAGCGCCTGTTGAGATTTTGTCAAATACAATTCTTTCAGCGGCTCTACCACCCATGGTCATACACATTCTGTCTAGTAGTGCTTCAGTACGAGTGATATATTCTTCTTTAGGTAGATATTGGGCATAACCCAATGTTCCGACACCTCTAGGTACTATAGTAACCTTTACCAATGGACTAGCATGTTCCAAGAACCATCCACAAACAGCGTGACCTGCTTCATGAAAAGCTATGATCTTTTTCTCACTCGGAGATATTAGTTTGTTCTTTTTTTCAAGTCCACCTATGACTCGATCTAGCGCATAGTTGAAATCATCCATGTCAACTGCTTTTTTATTCCTTCTTGCGGCGATAAGAGCAGCTTCATTACATACATTCGCAATCTCTGCACCTGCGAATCCTGGTGTCATTTCAGCCAAAGTATCAGCTTCCATGTCTGGTCCAGTCTTAATGTTTTTTAAGTGAACCTTGAAAATAGCTTCTCTTCCTTGTAGATCGGGTCTGTCTATGCCTATTTGACGGTCAAACCTACCTGGACGGAGCAATGCCCCATCAAGAATATCAGGTCTGTTAGTGGCAGCCATCAAAATTACACCTTTATCAGTGCTGAATCCATCCATCTCAACGAGCAGTTGGTTCAGCGTATTTTCTCTTTCATCATTTCCACCTTGGACAGCACCTTTTCCTCTTGCTCTACCGATCGCATCTATCTCATCTATGAATACGATACACGGAGCTTTCTCTCTTGCTTGCTTGAATAAATCTCTTACTCTCGATGCTCCTACTCCCACAAACATCTCAACGAAATCTGATCCTGATATCGAAAAGAATGGAACAGCAGCTTCGCCCGCAACCGCTTTTGCTAATAATGTCTTACCTGTTCCCGGAGGGCCAACAAGAAGAACTCCTTTTGGTATCTTACCACCCAGAGAAGTATATTTTTTAGGGTTTTTCAAGAAGTCCACAACTTCCATTACTTCTTCCTTTGCTTCATCAAGTCCAGCGACATCAGCGAATGTTACATTTACTTTTCCACTAGTGTTGTCAAATAATGTCGCCTTTGACTTTCCAATGTTGAAGATCTGTCCGCCAGGTCCACCTGCACCACCACTCATTCTTTTCATGATGAAGAGCCATAGTCCTATCAATAGTAAGAATGGTAATATCCATCCAATCAAAGGAGCATACCAATTCGTTTTTGATTCAGCTCTGATATCTAAATTAATGCCATCATCCTTCAATGCTTGCACACGATCTGAGAAATAAGATATATCTAAGATTTCATATTTAAAATGTGGATGAAGATCACTAAATTTACCATCTCCAATTTCGGGGTACTTTCCTGAGTCTACAGCTTCTTCTTTTAGATAGATGTTTGCGATGGACTTATTCACCACTATCACTTTCAAGACATCTCCTTCTTTAGCTATTTTTTCAAATTGACTCTGACTTATATCTTTCGTTTGTATAGACATAGCAGTTATCATCTGAATAGCAATTAATACTAATATGATGATTCCATATATCCAATACGAATTGAAATTCAGCTTCTTTGGTCCGCCGTCTTCCTTCTTATTATTTTCATTCTCCATTTATAATCGCCTCTCTACTTCTTTTAAAAATGTATTTTCTTTAATCTTCGTTGATCCATTACTTAAATAGATGGAATCAACATAAGTTTAAAGATTTTTATATTCTGTGAATTCACCATCACTCCATAAATCCTCAATGTCATAGAACTGCCGAGTTTCAGGGTAAAATACATGGACTATTGTATCAAAATAATCTAGTAGAACCCATCTTGATTCTTTCATTCCCTCTAAGTGGTAACATTTTACTGCAATCTCTTTTCGCAATCTTTTATTTATATTAGAGGCTATTGCTCCTACTTGGACCGTTGATTCTCCTTCACAAATAATAAAATAATTTGCAGGTGAATCCTCGATCTTGTTAAGATCAATTTTTAGAATATTGAGCCCCTTAATATCTTGGATAGCGTCTATGATGAGATCATTGATTTCTTCAATGGTTGGAATTTCTAAAACTTCACTTTCTTGTACTTTCAAATTCTTTGTATTGTTTAATATATAACGTATTTATACATCAAAATGATCAAAATATTAGATGACGGGCATTTTATATAGGTCACAATGCCTACTTTCGTCGTCTAACACATATCAAAGTTAGCAATAATCATGGCAATAGACCTTAAGTATAAATCATTATGATAGGTAATAATCATATAAGACTTAATCGTGTCAATAGCACCAATAGATATGCTATTGATATGATTGCAAAAAGCAAACCAATAGAGGGAACTGTCATTTCCGCATCTTTTCAGTACGAGGGGAGAGGACAAATTGGCAGGTTTTGGGAGTCGGAAGCTGAAAAGAACATTACTTGCAGTACAATCTTGAGACCTGACTTTCTTGAAGCCTCTGACCAGTTTCAGTTGAATATTGCTGTTTCATTGGCGATTCATGATTTTATTAGTCATTTTTTGACCAATAAAGAAGTGAAAATAAAATGGCCCAATGATATCTATGTCGGCGATAAAAAGATCGCTGGTATTTTGTTGCAAAATTCTCTAAAAGGAAAATTAATCAGTTCTACAATCGTTGGTACAGGTGTCAATATTAATCAGATTAATTTTTCAGAGGATGTATTCAACCCAACTTCAATTGCTTTAGAATTAGAAGAGGAACAAGATTTAGAGCTTATGTTTGCTTGGTTGTTTCGGTTTTTATCTAAAAGGTATCTGCAGTTAAAGAATGATCAAATTGATAGTTTGAAATCAGAGTATCTAGATAACTTTTTCAGGAAGGGTATTTGGTCTAAATTCAGTAACGAAAGTGAAGAAATCTGGCAGGGGAAGATATTAGGAGTGGATGAATCAGGTAGATTGCAGATTGAGGAAAGAACAGGAGAATTGAAGGTTTTTAATTTTAGAGAAGTGAGGTTTGTGATATGAAATATATATAGAGAAGTTGATTAAGTTACGAAAGAATATAATTTATTTACATATGAGGATAGACAAAAAAAATAGCCGCTCCCCAGCGGCTATTTTAAGCAAATTATAATCCCATGAACATATCTGAATCGAAACCATCACTCATTTGTGACTTGTGGATTCGAATTTCAGAATAATAATATATATATAAACAAAACTCAATCTCAATTTTAAATGTCGGAGATTTGTTGTTTAGGAAGTTAAACCTTATCTTAAAAATTCAACTTCCTAACAACTGTATAATCCCATGAACATATCCTAATTATTTTTCTGAATCTTCTTTCAGAATGAAGAGAAACACTCAATCTATTTCCTTTCATGATCCAAATATAAGAGCACATTCGCCCATATGGAATTACACAATACCCGATTTGTTATATATAAATAATTATAATATGATAGATATAGTATCGTAACTTAATGACTATCAGGACTGAACGTGTATTTTTATGTTTAAAGAAGGGTGTAAATAGATAATGATTTCTTACCCTATGACCTGAATTGAGTAAAAAAAAGCTTGTTTTTACTTGAATTTTATTTTCTTTTTCAATTTCTAGTGGAAAAATCTAATATTTGTACAATTAGATTGGTAAAATAAGAAGATGTTTTGATGAATGTTTTAATGAATGTTCTTAATAAATGGCTAGGAGATTAGAATGGACTCTGAAGTCTTTCATCATTTATTACTTGAGTGTCGGTCAGCGTTTTTAAAAATGCTATCATTGATTCCTTCTCATATGGATTTAGATCTATAGCTGGAATAAATGAATCACGATTAGGAGAAGGTCTTCCTCCAGAGATATAATGATCCATAACTTCCTCGAGAGTAGACATCCTGCCATCATGCATGTATGGCCCTGTTAATTCTATATTCCTCAATGTTGGTGCTCTAAAAAATCCATTTTGTGCAGGTCCAGTTACAAGTCCTCGTCCTTTATCTACGAAGTCTGCTAAAGTGGCAGCTTCTTGCAATCCGTTATTGAAGTAGTCATTAGATGTCATCAATGGCATAGCGTGACAATGAGCACAATGCGCATCATTAGACGCTCCGGGAAGATCGAGAAACATCTCAAAACCTTCCAATTCATCATCATTGAATAGTACCTCGCCTTTTAAATATCTATCAAACTTAGACTCAAAACTATAGATTGATCTTTCGAATTGAGCTATAGCTTTTGCAGCCAGTTCTTTAGTGATCTCTGATTTTTTCTCAATTCCAAATGCTTTTCTAAACATTGGAGGATAGATCTCATGCTTTTTTAATTTAGCAATTACATTTGGCCAAGTATTATGTAGTTCTACTTCATCCTCCACTGGAAGTAAGGCTTGTTCTTCTAATGTATTACTTCTTCCATTCCAAAAAAGACCATTGTCAAAAAAACCAACGTTCAAGAGACTCATTGAGCTTAGCTTTCCAGGTATACCGTCGATACCTACACTTACATCAAGATTATCAGTGAATGATCCAGCAGGTAAATGACAACTGGAACAAGACTGTGTGCTGTCAGCCGAAAGTATATTGTCATAGAACAAGTGTCTTCCAAGTTGAATTCCATCTTCTGTTAACGCATTGTCTTCTGGCATCGGCATCTGGGGAATTACTGGAATGTTCGGACCGACTTGAAGAGTATAGACAGGGTAGTTTATTTCTACCGAAATTGGATCATACTCAGTATCTGTTAGATCATCATTTTGCTCAGGAGGGGGCATATCTTCTTCTTCACAGCATGAAAATACCGCCACTACACAAAAAGACAAAATCCAATATTTCAACCATTCTAAATCCATATGTATTATTATACGTTTTAAGTGTATAAATTGTTTCATAATTGTAAGCACTTATTTCTGTTTGTCGTGTTGGATTAAAATGCTAAAGAAATAATTAAATTTTGATAGTTATTTTTTGCACCTGCAGTTGTCTGGATCCCATTCACCTCTTAGAAATAAGTAAATTTCCTCCAGATATATTCCAATGGCCCTTTATCGTATTTTTTTAGAATAATTGGAGAAAAAACTAACAGTATTATCCATACAAATAGAATAATACCCCATTGTTGCAACCGGTCAAAGGACGCAAATAATCCTAATCCATGCCCATAAAATATAAATGTGCATAAAAGAGATGTAAGGATATAATTGGTAAATGCCATTTTACCAACTGATTTCAATCTGGACTGAAGTCCCATCAAAACATTGGTCTTTGACCATAGCATTATTAACCCAATATACCCTAGAGCTACACCTACAGAGGCAATGTAATTATAGTAATGTCCTACATTCATATACCATATACCGTTCCATTCATAGCTATAGGCCCGATATAGACCTATACCAGAGAGAGAAACACCTGCTAATACACCAATTGTACAGAGTCGTTGATAGAATCCTTTTTCTTTTGATGCAGACAAAATGCCTTTTTTATATAAAATCATTCCTAACATCATCAACGAAAGTATTCTCCATGATTGTTCTAAAAGAAACACTAAGGTTTGCAATTCGATAGCACTTTCAATTCTAGGTTTCATTTGTTCTATATAAGATCCTTGGTAAGCAAGCGTCTCCGTGTTTATTTCTTCTTGAGTTGGAGTCCAGAATCTAAAAATGTCATCTAATTGTTCTTGGGGCGTAAAAAAGTAGTTGGCTAAGGAAATAAGAATTGGTATCACAAAAAAGATTCCTCCCACTATAAATAATGTTTTGATTTTCCAGTTTCGCATCAGATAAGCAATAGATCCGCAGATCGCATACATCACCAAAATATCC
This sequence comes from uncultured Saprospirales bacterium, assembly GCA_963975265.1. Lineage (GTDB taxonomy): Bacteria > Bacteroidota > Bacteroidia > Chitinophagales > Saprospiraceae > CAJXUU01. Next base: position 6,821 of record CAXBGT010000055.1, on the reverse strand, counting down.
CCCATCCAAATCAAGTACGCATGCATAAACCCAAAAATGAGTAACAGAAGCATCCTCCGATAATGGTATTTTCCGGCAGTTCTTCCTTTTTTTATTGCATTACCTGAAAAAATCAAAATGCCAGCACCAAAAAGTATAGAGAAGATACTCATAAATCGCATGTCTGCGAAAAGGTAGCTGAAACCATGAATTATTCCATTGTATCCTTCTATGCCTGCTCCTATGGTGGGGTTAATATATCCAGTTCCTATGTTCGAAAAGGAAATGATGTTCATAATGAGTATACCCAGGAGAGCAAAACCTCTTAATAAGTCAATTGACTGAATTCGCTCAGTTGCAGTTATAGATTTTAGTTTATTCATTTTTTAGTTTTTGCCAAGCTTGGTTGTGTAAAATGCCCTTTTACATCTTGTTACCTGTTTTTTCTTAATTCATCAATAACTTTTGAATTTACCCAGTAAATATCTTGATTGCTTGTATAGAAGAGATATTGTCCATCTTTTGAGACAAAAGGACAGAGCTCATGTTTTTCAGTATTTATTTTATCACCCATATTGATAGACTTTGACCATCTTCCATTCGTATTCTTGAAACTAATATAAAGATCACTCCTACCTAAGCCTTCTTGCCTTCTGGCACAAAAAATAATGTAAGTTTCTTTTGGGTCAACAAAAACATCAGCTTCGTAATTTAAAGTGTTGATAGAATCACCTAGTGGAATCGCTTCCTGAAATACCCCATCGATACTTTTAGAGGAGTATATGTCAAAGTTGTTCTTCCTTTCTGATGAGATTATTTTATTCGATGAAAAATACATTGTTCCAGTCTGTGTAAATGAAATATAATATTCATTTTTATTAGAGTTGATATTTGGTCCTGCATTGATTGGTTCTGACCAACCATCTCGCTCTTTTTCTACATACCAAATATCATGATCTTGTTTTACTCCCAAGCCATCCATTGTTCTTTCTGATATGAAGTATAATCTCTGTTCATCAGGAGATAGGAAGGGATCATTAAATCCATATTTTTCATGTGATAAGATAGTTTTCGGATCGCTCCATTTCTGTCCGATTAGTTCTGAATGTCTTATTTCAGTTCTACCATTTTTATCTACCCCATAGAAAAAAGCCGTTGCTTCTTCATTGAAAACAGAACCAAATTCAGATTCATTATTTTTAGAAATAAGACCAGGTGCGAAAATCTCTGGACGCATAGACGGAGGTTTTTGTTCAAGATATTTAAGATTTTCATCTACTTTTTGAGAACAAGCTGATAGAGGAATTAATAGACATAAGAAAAGAGAATTAATTATTGGTCGCATCTATATTTAGTTTTGTATTGGATCTAAAATTAATAAATCGAAATGAAATGCCACAACAGGAGTAGAACTTCGGCAGCATAACCAAAAATAGGAGAGTGAGAAGAGCTATTAATATTCAAATCATTTAAGTAATAGTCTAGAAGGATATTGTGATAAGATAACTACTTACAGCATTTACGTGTGTTCTATTTAGATACATGCTTAATGTGAAATCCGCTTGGAAAAGCCTATCTAAATCCTCTTCCATATAGTTATTTATCCAATCGGGAATAACTGTATCTATATTCTAAAGGTGTAGCACTCATTATACTTTTAAACTTTCTATTGAAATATGATTGATTATTGAATCCTGATTCATAAGATATTTCAGAAATGGTTTTGCTACTATCAATTAATTGTTTGCAAGCATTATTGATTCTGAATTCATTGATGATCTGAGTGTATGATTTTTTTGTTTGTTTTTTAATAAACTTGTAGAATCCAGCTTCGGAGAGGTTTATTTTTTTGGATATGTCGCTGATGTTTACCTCTTCTCTGTAATTATTCATTACATGGTCGTACACCTCTGTGAGCCTGTTGAATTGTGATACATTGACGTCTAAAGCATATTCTTCACTACAAATTGCTTTTGAATCTGTAGCTTGAGAAAGGTAATTGAGCAATGATAGTAAATGGATTAATTGAGTCATACGATCACTATTCAAGATCAGCTCCATCATTGAAGCACATTTTTTTTTCGTGATATCTCCAAATTCTATCCCTCTTTTAGCATAAGAAAATAAACGTTGAATATCTCTCAACTCAGGTTTTAAAAGAAAAGATCCCCCAAGAAAATCTTCATTCATTTGAATTACTATCTGGTTCGATTCTTCATTAGTTACAAAACCATGAGGTAAATTCGATCCGAACATAGCTAAGTCGTACTCTGTATAATCTGATATTTGGTTTCCAACGAATCTTCTCCCTTTGCTCTTAACTGTATAACAAATTTCTATTTCTGGATGATAATGCCATGCTTGACTAAGTTTTGATCTACTGGTTCGTTTCACCAATCTAGCCGTAAAAGATTGTTCTGGCTTGTCAATTATCTTTTCGTATTCTGGTTTCATAAGTATGAAAAATGTAAGTAATTATATAAAACTAGTACAATTAGTATAGAATAGTGCTGTAATTGGATAGAATCATATTATGTTCTAAATACGAAAGAAGCGTAATTTTGAGATTATTAACGACAATGATCACTTTTGCTTCATCAGGAAAGTTGACGTTTTGTTAGGTTACCTTTTAAGATTATGGCAAGTAATGCTATTATCTCATAGAGGGAAATTATGTTTTGTAAGCTGAAATTCAAGTTAAAAAATTAAAAAAGGAATATTGAACAATAGAAATTCATTGAGTAATGAAGCAAAACAAGTATTACTTGGCAATTGGATGAATGGATTTACAATCCCAACAAAGAAATTATATCCTTTTCAATGGAATTGGGATTCCGGATTTACAAGTTTGGGAATCAGTCATTTTAATCTAGCGTATAGTATACAAGAATTGGAATCGCTCTTTTCTGGTCAATGGGCAAATGGAATGGTGCCTCATATTATTTTTCATAGTGAAAAAGAGAAAACGTATTTCCCAAATCATGATTTCTGGAATGCAAATGTCAATAGTGGAGCACCTCTAACGCCAAAGACATCTGGTATAACTCAACCACCAGTACATGGATTTGTATTAGAGGCTATGTTGGAAAGATATCCAGATGATGAAAAACTTATTCAAGCTGCAAAAAAGCTATTCCCTAAAATATTAAAGAGTCATAAGTTTTTCTACACTTACCGTGACCCTAATAGAGAAGGACTAGCATTCATATTTCATCCTTGGGAATCTGGACGAGATAATTCTCCTCTATGGGACAAGTCCTTGGATAGAATCTTAATTGATAAAAGTAAACTACCAGCATACGAACGACGAGATACTATTTTAGCACCATCTGATGAACGTCCAACAGAAAATCAATATGATCGATATGTCTATCTATTAGAATTAGGAAAAAAATACAAATACGATGGATTAGGAATCAGTGAGGAAAGTCCTTTTTTGATACAGGATACACTAATAAATACTGTTCTTATAAAATCAAATCAAAGTCTGATCAATATTGGGAAACGATTCGGATGGGATACAGGAGAATTAGAAGAATGGAATCAACAATCGATTTCAAAATTTAGAGAAAAACTATGGGATGAAAGTATACAATCGTATGCGGGTTATGATATGATTGACAACAAAACCATTTCGCATAAAGAGATCGGAGGAATTTCAGCAATTTTTGCAGATATTCCAACGCAAGCACAAGGGGACATTATTGATAGTTATCTGAAATCTTTACACGAAAGAGAATATTTTATTTGTCCAAGTTTTGATATAGATAGTCCACTCTTTGATTCTAAGAGATATTGGAGAGGACCAATTTGGCCTCAAATGAACTGGATGATATACAAAGGCTTAAAATCATATGGATATATTGATACAGCCAATATGGTTAAAAATGATCTTATTACACTAGTCGAAAAATTGGGTTTCTATGAATATTTTGAATCTCAGAAAAGTGTTGCAGCAACATTAAAAACAGGTTATGGTGGTGGTGATTTTTCTTGGACAGCCGCTTGCGTATTAGATTTGATAGAAAGTTAATCCCTTAAATTTTAAAAATGAATTACATAGATTACATTGTTATAGTATCCTATATTATTGGATTTTTATTTCTTGGAAGCTTATTCAAGGACAGTAAAGATAGTAAGGACTACTTTCTAGGAGGTAAAAGTTTTGGATGGTTTCCATTGTCATTAAGTACTATTGCAACTCAGCTTTCTGCCATAAGTTTTATCTCAGCACCTGCATTTGTGGGACTCAAAGATGGAGGAGGTATTATGTGGCTTACATACGAATTGGCCGTTCCTTTAGCGATGATTTTCTTGATGGTTTTTCTTATACCACCTATGTATAAAGCTGGAGTAGTAAGTGTGTATTCATATTTAGAAAACCGATTTAGTACATCTACTAGGCTCCTGGTCAGTGGCGTTTTTCAAGTAAGTAGAGCTTTCGGAACCAGTGTAATGATATATGCTGTTGCATTGATCTTGACCAGTGTAATGGCTATTCCCATCTGGCAGACCATTCTAATTATAGGAGTTGTTACCTTAATCTATTCCTATCAAGGAGGTATGAAAGCTGTCGTATATGGTGATATGATCCAAATGATAATTCTCTTTTTTGGAATCATTATTTGTTTGATTGCAGGATTACATCATTTAGGAGGTTGGTCAGAGTTTGTAGCAAATGTTGACAGACCAAGGTTAACTGCGGTAAACTTTAGTTCTATGGGATTTGAGAAAGGGGAAGAGTTTGGTTTTTGGCCGATGCTGATTGGTGGTTTTTTCTTGTATGCTTCATATTATGGAACAGATCAGAGTCAAGTGCAACGCTTGTTTTCAGCAAAGGATTTAGGAACAGTAAAGAAGACGCTCTTATTTAATGGTTTATTGCGTTTTCCTATCACTGTTATTTATTGTCTTATGGGACTGATTATCGGTACATTAGTGATGACTCAGACATCATTTTCTTCGGCAATTCCAGTCGATAAACCGGATCTTATGATTCCAATTTTTATAAGAGATTATCTGCCTCATGGTGTGATCGGAATTTTGCTGGTTGCTATATTATCTGCGGCTATGTCATCATTGAGCTCTGCTATTAATTCGTTGAGCGCGGCTACCGTTGAGGATTTCTTCAATAGAGACAAACAACTTTCAGCTGAGAAATACATGAAAATCTCCAAATTGTCAGCAATATTTTGGGGCGTCATATGTATCCTATTGGCATTTTTTACTGGGGATATTGCCAAGACGGTCATAGAGGCCATTAATAAGGTAGGATCCGTGTTTTATGGGCCTATTCTGGCTACTTTTATTGCAGCAATTGGTATTTCTAAGATAAATAGTAAAGGTGTCAATATTGGTATTCTTGCAGGTGTAGCTACCAATGTTTATTTATGGTTATTTGTACCAGATGTATTTTGGTTTTGGTGGAATGCAGTAGGTGCAATAGTCACATTATTAGTGGGATATATTGCTAGTATAATATTCTCGGATAAAGATAAAAAGACTAGTTTCTCAAAACCTATATTAGAATGGGATAAATCTAAGTTGATTATCCTCTTATTATTCTTTGTTGCCATTATTATATTTAGTTACTTTTTTGAGACCTTTATATAAATGAAAAGAGACTTTAGCACACTTAGTCCTAGGATACTTATCGCGCCTGATAAATTTAAAGGATCGATGACTGCGCATGAAATATCTAGCATATTAAAGTCAGAAATCGAAAAGGTAATCCCTTCGGCTAATGTGTCATATTCTCCACTTGCTGACGGAGGAGATGGCTCTATTGAGATATTGGCAAAGCATTTAAATTTAGAAATAATACGGGTCAAAACAATTGACCCATTAGGTAGAGGTTTAGAAACTATCTATTATAAAAAAGATGATACTGCATATATTGAACTAGCAAGTAGTAGTGGTCTTGTATTATTAAATGAAGAGGAGAGAAATCCATTCAAAACAAGCACTTACGGTACAGGATTAGAAATGAAACACGCTATAGAAAATGGATTAGACCATATATACCTCTTTTTGGGTGGGAGCGCAACTAATGATGGTGGCATCGGAATAGCAAGTGCTCTTGGTTATACATTTTTAGGTAATGGTGGCATTGAATTACCACCCGTAGGGGAATCTTTGAGTTTGATAAGGACCATCATTCCTTCTCCTATTGTGGACACATTAAAAAGTTTGACGCTCTGCTGTGATGTGAATAATCCTCCTACTGGGGTGAATGGTGCAGCATCTATATATGCCCAACAAAAAGGGGCATCGAAGGAAGATATAGAAATACTGGATCATGGTATGGTGAACTTATGTAACCAAATAAAACTGTTTAACTATAAAGAAGTAATTAATCTAGTTGGCGGTGGAGCTGCAGGTGGTGTGCCAGTATGTTTAGTGGGGTTATTGGGTTCTACGATTGTTAGTGGTGTAGATCTAATCATAAAACTCCTTAATCTTGAAGATGAAATCGAAAATTCTGATTTTGTTATTTCTGGAGAAGGCCGACTAGACAAGCAATCTCTGAATGGTAAAGTAGTATCAGGCGTGGCCCGGCTCTGTAAGAAATACAAGAAACCACTATATCTAACTGTTGGTAAAAATGAACTCGATCAAAAATCAGTCAAAGACCTAGGTGTAAAACAGATATTTGAAATTATGAGCCATGCAGAGGATATTGATGATGCAATGGAGAATGGATCATATTATTTAAGTAAAATAGGAAGAGAAATTGCCCAGCAAATTTGTAGTAGAAATCTATAAAACGCTATTTTCTGCAAATTGGCCTGAGTGGATTTTTCAAGATCACGATGAGTAAAAAAGATCCTAAATTTCGACTA
>CAXBGT010000054.1:0-25424 GCA_963975265.1 uncultured Saprospirales bacterium | reverse complement strand
TTTTTCATAACTATTGAATTTCCAATTTTCCAATTAGGATTATTAAAACCCTCTTTTCAAATTTCAGTTAATAATGATTTAGCCAAATGGCCATTGTTTCTATTAAATTGATATTTCAAATGTATATGCTAAAAATGTACATTATTGAATAAATCAATAAACAAAAAAATCATTTATGTCAAATATGTGAAACTTTTAAATAGTAATTGGAATACATTTTACGATACATAAACTAATTCACTAAATGTTCACTTATCGTAATAATTATGAGCCTAGAATTTTAGTAAGAAAAGGAAGTGAACTCCTCAGATTTGCATAGTACAAGTCATTCATAACATTTCTCAATAAATTCATCTTACATGGTACATTTATTGTAATTTACTGATTACAAAATACTTATAATCATGAAAACCATAACATTACAACTATTATTTGCACTAGCAATAACATTTTCTCTTTCAGGACAGGTTACGAGTCTCAACTACCTACTAGATTACAACTGTGAAACCAATTTGTATGAAGTCAAATTGAAAATCCTAGAAGGCAGTGCCACTACAATACCTCAAAGAGCACAATTCAATGCTCAAATCACTATAGTGGTACCAACTGGAACAGATTTCGAAATTGTTGAATTGGTTAATCCAATTAATGATAATCAACTATATATGGGAACTGAAAGGACAATTTGGTCATCAGGAGATGTAGCAGTAAGTCCTAGTGGCTCTCCATTAAACGATTTTCATCCACTAGCGCCAAAATTAGCTCCTGCATCATTTTATGATGACCTTTCGTCTGGAGACGAAGTAGTTTTATTTATCTGCAAGATTGGGGACTCTAATGAATACAATTCAGATTATAGATTTTTTAATAATGGTATCGACAATATATCAGTGAATGATCATGGCAATATGAGTAATGGGTTCACATTGGGCAGCCCACTTCAAATATATAATGGAAATGAATATAAATCATGTACAACAGACACACATGAATACTCTCTATCTCCCCTAGCTGTATACCCAAATCCATTTTCTCAAGTAATTAATTTTGAGTTAACTGAGAAGGCAGAATCAATAAGTATAGTTGATTATTCTGGAAGAGTTCTTTATACCTCTAATTATCAAGAATCAGGATCAATCACGATCAATTCATCTCAATTCCCTTCTGGAACGTACATTTTAAGGATACAAACCGAGAGCACATACCAAATCAAGAGAATTGTGAAGTTTTGAGCAGATATTGATGATTAAAAACAAGAGTTACTCACCTACTTGATAATTATCAAGTAAAATAGTTCCATCTTCATATTTAACTAATGAATTTCCTTTTCCGACATCAATGAGTTGTAGTTCATCGATCCAATATGGTTGATTGTTTTTAGTTACAACCTTAATTTTTACCGTGCCTTTTGGCACATAGAATACATGATAAGCACGTACCCAATCATTGTAAATATCTTTAAATTCTCTAGAAATAAAAACAGATTTATAGATAAGTTTGTCATCCTTATACACCTTTATATGATACTCAGGCATTCCATATTTTTTTGCAGTGATATCAGTCCAGAGAGATAATTTAAGCTTGGTCGTGTCCTTTTCAAAATCCTGTTCAATATCAAGGATAGGATAATCTTCTTTACCTAATTGAAGAGCACCTTGTCCAAACAATGACTTTACAGTCTCATTTTCATCGTAACTATATCTTGTGACAAATTTATATGGAATAGAATCAGAGTTAGCGGCATAATCAAGGGCATATTTCACATTACTTCCATGCAGTTCTTTGATTTTTTCTATGCTTATCTTATAGCCAATAAACTTCTTTGTTCTGAAAACTTCTTCAGCATTATCAATAAGAGATCTTTCTCCAAATGATAGCCAGTCATATGCTCCTATTCCTTGTATAATTAGGATAGGTTTATCATTTGGTAATAGGTCAAGGACTTCTTTTTTAATTAGTGGATGAGAAGACATTTGGGTAGCCTGTAGCGTCTTAGAGGTAGAATTTCTACTTAGTCTACCATTAATCATAGGTATTCCTGTAAGAGACATCACCGACAAGGCTCCCTTTTCAGTTCTATTATGCACCTTCATGAGGATCTTCTCATTCCACCCTACCAAGAGTGGTGCCGCAATCATAGCTTGATAATTGTCTTGATTTATACCTGCTTCCTTAAATATGGCTAATGTCTCATCTGATTGAGGTGGTGTTAGATAGTTCTTCGCATCTAAATTCTTGAATACTTGCCCCAAATAATAGTTTACCTCGTACCCATAAAACAATAATAAAGGGACTAATAAAATCCACTTATATGAGGTGTTTCTCATATCCAACTTATTGATCCAAGCTTGTAAAATTCTCACAGAAAGTACACCTATTACAAAATAAAATGGCCAAGAAAATCTACCAGTTGATTTAAACATCAGTAGAATATCTATATACGACTCTATCATATCTTTGATGGGGAAGATACTTGTGTTCGCAGCAAATAATACCATCAAAAAGGATGCGATAAGAAAAACAGTCATCATTGTGCTCTTAGAAAGTAGAGGTTTCCAAGTTTTATATTTTATTAATCTTAAGCATTCATAAGATATATATGATGCTACCAAACCTAGTGGCACTAAACCCAAATTATTGCACCACTCTATCGATCTATAATCATTTATCATATTCTTGCCCATAAAACCAGCCATAAGCGAGTATCTAGGATAAAAGAAGCTATGGTAATGTGTATGGTAGTAGAAAAAGCCCCATTGTTCTTCTATTCTATCGTTGTAAGGGTCTGTTATTTTTAGAATGAGATAGACAATTATTGTTATCACTACTGGCGATATCATCATAATCAAAGCAGCCTTTCTATGTTTGCCACTCTTCAGTCCAGTCATGAACAGTACGAAGCCGATCACCCCAGCAAACATACACATGATGAAACCGATATAGGCATTATTCATAAAGAAGAAAAAGGTAACAAAGAAAAAGACCAAATCCCAAAGTTCGATCTTCGGAATATGATATTTTCTCAAAGTCCAAAGCATAACCATAGGTATAACAAAGGGAAAAGACAAACTTAGATGGGCTACAAATCTTGCCATTTGAGGCGATAAAAGAGTAATCAAGGGTGCCAAGATCAAAGCGAGCCATGTCGAAACATCCATCGTCCGCATGATGATGAAAAGAAACATCCCACAAAAACCCAAGAATAAGTAAATAATGCTCATAGTCAACCCAGGAAGGACACCTTCGATATTATAAATGTGGTTATTGATCAATCTAAAAACCTGAGCAAAAGATCCATTGGCATCAGTCATGAAAATATAGTCACCATCAGGGTAATTCATACCGTTAAACATACCATCTGTATCATATTTGACATGATACATAAGATCTGCATGAGTCACGACCAAATCTCCATGGCCATGAAAAACCTGATTATTAGGATTCAAAACATGATGTGGATACTGCACAAAGAATGCAGCGAAAGTCAATAAAAATGCCGCTAAACACTTTATGTACCATGAAGAACTATTATCATTATTTATATCTGTCATTTAATTTATTATTCTCTGTTTTGACCAAATAAACTGAACTTTCTAATCAGTAGGACCCCATTTGCCTTGAGTTCGGAGTACTCGCTCGATTATGTCTCGAACGCAACCATCCCCACCATCTTTTGGGGATATAAACTCTGCAGCTTTTATCACCTCTGGTACAGCATCTCTTGGACAGGTAGCCAACAAAACTTTATCAAAAACAACCAAGTCAGCTAAATCATCTCCCATATATAAACTATTCTCAAGCGAAATATTGTGATTTTCCTCAAGATCTTTCAATGCAATACGCTTATCCGATACTTTATCAAAAACTGGATCCGCTCCTAAAAGTATCAATCTATCCTTTACTCCAATTGAACTCCCTTTGGTAATAATGCAAATTCTAAATCCTGCATTCAACGCCATCTTCATAGCCGCACCATCTCTAACATTCATCGTTCTGAGGAATTCGCCCTCCTCAGTAATTAGCATCCGACAGTTGGTCAACACACCATCGACGTCAAATATAAAATTCTCTATTTTACTTAATTTGGAATAATCCATTACTTTCTGGCTAAGTTTAGTACTATAATATTAAAAAGTTGATGCGCTTTATAGCATTTAAAGCAAATATTAAAAGCCATATCCCAATAGCTATTGAGATCAACATCAATGATAGAATCTCTTACTTCATGAACTTCCTATATTCAAACTTCATATGCACTAGACTTTAATAAAAAACAAAAATATATTAATTATTCGGTTCCAGTGATTCTCCTCGTTCTGATATCTGAATTTCTTCTAGTCAAGTCAGTAAACTTTCATTATCATTGTGAATGAATTTACCGCACTTCGTAGCCAAACGTATTGCTTTTTCTAGATCTCGATCCTTTACCAAGGTCATCGTAAGAATTGCCATAGCGGCTATTGCGTTAAGCTTAACGATTATGATCTTGACAACAATGATCATCAATGGATTTAAAAATGAAATTTCTACTAAAGTTTTTGGCTTTTGGGGACACATTCATATAACAGATATAAATGTCAATAGGTCATTTGAGCAAATTCCGATCTCTAAAACAGCTGACTATATTCCTGACATAGAAGATATTGAATGGTTAGAATATCAAACTCCTGTTAAAGTTCTTGGCTATGAATTAGCTGGCAGGTATACTACTACAAGGACGAATGGAGGTGTGAAACATGTCCAACCTTTTGTGTACACCGCTGGAATAATTAAAACAAAAAAAGATTTTGGTGCGATTCAAATTAAAGGTGTTGATGAAAAATTTGATTGGAATTATCTCCCCAATTTCATCATAGAAGGGGAAGCTTTGGACCTCAAAAATGAGGTAAGCAGTGGTATCATAGTTTCTAGTTTTACTGCTAGGCAGATGCAACTAAAAGTAGGTCAGAGGATAAAAATAACAACGCTTAAAAACAATGAATCGCTAAACAGAGCATTTATAGTAAAGGGGATTTACAACACTGGGCTCGAAGAGTATGATAAACAGTTTGCGATCATCGATATGAGAAAAGCTCAAGATATGCTTCAATGGAATGAAGATGACATATCAGGAATAGAAGTTTTTCTAGAAGATATTGCAGACCTTGACATAATAAATGAATATCTATACAATGATGTAGTTCCTGGTCGAATATATGCAGAAACCATAAGTAGTAAGTTTCCTTCAATTTTCGAATGGCTGAAACTTCAAGATATCAATGAAAATTTACTTCTCTATTTAATGGTAATAGTTGCAGTAATTAATATGATAACTGCATTGCTAATATTAATTCTAGAGCGAACACATATGATCGGTCTATTAAAAGCGCTAGGAAGTACCAATTGGCAGATTAGAAAAATATTCCTTTATAACGCTGGATATATTATTTTCTCAGGTATTATTGTGGGTAACATTCTTGGACTTGGCATAGGATATCTTCAATATTCTACCCACTTCATTACTTTAGATGAAGCTAGCTACTACCTATCTTATGCTCCTATTCTATTCAATTGGAAAGCGATCATTTTGATAAACTTCTTCTGCTTTTTATTTACGATTATGTTCTTAATACTGCCTACTTATTTGGTAACCAGTATAAGTCCTATTAAGACATTAAGATTTGAATAGGATGGAATCTCACCTGAATATCATACAACGATCAGTTGCTTACTTGCGGTGGTCTTATATTTTGAGGATTAGAAGGATTATTCTTCATCTTACATTTCAAAAATCCATCTTTAAGATGGAATCAAAAAGTATAATCGATTGGTGCTACGATTTAGTTTTTTATGTATTTGACTTGCTCCTTTTGCCAGAGGTGTATGAGTTTTTTATTACATTAACCAAGTCAGATTATAGGTTTCTCTCAAAAGAAGAAAAAGAAATCGCATATCAGTATTTTGGCAATTCTGTAAAACTAGATTTTGTTAGGGTGAATACTCAAATGTCGAAATATATAGAAAAAAAGGCACATGCCTATGTAACACTAAACACTATCAATTATCGACGGAGTATATCAAAACCTATATTCATTCATGAGATGGTTCATATTTGGCAATATCAAAGATTTGGTTCTATGTATATTTTCAGAGCTCTCAAAGCGCAGAATTCAAGCGAAAAGTATGACTACGGTGGATCAGAAAACTTGTATTCCTGTATGATCAAGCACCAGAAGTTTACTGATTTTAATTTTGAGCAACAGGGAGCTATTATCGAGGATTATGCTAGACTTGCAGAACAAGAAGACTCATTCCGTAGTCCAATAGTTGATGCTAGTTATGAATACTATATATCCCAGTTACAGTATTTATGAGGACCAAAATCTAGATTATAAGCTAGGTTTTAGTCTATGATTTTTGTCTCGATGTTTCGACCTTCACAATATTTTTTGAGAAATTCATTGGCAGTATGCAGCGCAGTTTGTAAATTACTATTCCCAAAAAAATCATAATAGACAAGAACTAGATTGTCGATATCTGAGGTAACCATCGTTCTCACAGAATCACTAGTAGGTGTACCGAAGAACCCTTTATCATCTCTTACACCCGGCATAAATTCAATATTTAGCTCTCCTCGTCCAATTGCGTCGTAGGTCTTCGCATTCCCAATATCGAGTGCAACAGCTCCTTCGATTTTTGAAACATCAAAACCACCAATTGAGAACTGCGAAGTCATGGATAATAAATTTATCGCATCCACAATATTGTTGATTTTATGCAATCCTTTACCTTGTCTTACTCTCTTTAATAATGCTTCCGCTGAAGGTCTGTATCGACTCGGTTCTTTACCACAAATTTTGTATGCTTTCCGTGTTTCATCAATTACTTCTAATTTTGACTCAGTGAATAATATTAATTTCTCCTTGAATTTACTTTCTACATTCTCGATTTTTGATAACAATTCCAAGGAAGAATCTTCCAAGAAAACTTCAGAAAACACAACCCCAATTCGGCAATTTGGCAAAATATTTTTAATATTCTCATCTATCTGAAATGTTAAAGTCATAGCTTATGGGATAAAATTTAGAAAAAAATTCAAACAATGTCAAAAGTATCAACTTTATTGTGGTTCTAACACGCAAACTATGAGATCATTTGAAGATGATTTAACACCAAGTAAATTTAAAAGCCAAAGACAAAAAGGATTTTTAAATATACTGTACACTGCCAATTTTCTTAGAGACAAAGCTGCACCTTTTTTTAAGGCAAACGGTCTACTTCATCAACATTATAATATTCTTAGAATAGTAAAAGGCAAAAAAGGAGAACCTACTTCACCCGGTCAAATAATTGAAGTAATGCTTGATAAAGGTCGTGACTTAACAAGATTAGTTGACAAACTTGTTAAATTGGGTTACCTTGAAAGACGGACTTCAACCCTTAATAGAAGAAAGGTTGAAATATTTATTACAGCTGAAGGCGACAGCATCCTTAAAAAAATTGATGAAAATATTATTAAATTCTATGATAAAATGGGCATTGAGGAAGAAGAAGCTAAAATGCTAAACAAACTTCTTAATAAAGTCAGACGCTAGCCTTCTAGGTCCTCATCTTCTGGTGGCATTTTAGAAATGTACATTATTATCAATCCACTAAATAACATAATTAGTTTGATCACAATACTAATTCCAGCTCCAAATGATTGAATCCAACTGAAAAATGTAAGCTGTAATCCCACTAGACTTAGCACAATAGACAAAAAGCCACCAAGAAACAATAAAAACCCAATAATTGTCACGTATCCTTTTCTCATAAGTAATGTTCTTATTATACAATACAAATCTACGATTATTGTTTGATCCTAGCACATTCATTCATGACCTACATGTCATATCAGCATCATTTTCTATTCCTTCTTAGCGATTAGTTGGCTGAATACGCTGAAAGGTTTAATTTGCAGCAAATTCTAACAAAAAAATGTCGGATCAACTCAAGTTAATCGAATGCCCAAGAGATGCTATGCAAGGCATTCATGATTTCATAAATACGGATCTAAAGGCAGACTATATCAATAGCTTGTTACAGGTTGGTTTTGATACTATAGATTTTGGCAGTTTCGTATCTCCAAAAGCTATACCTCAGATGAAAGATACTGCAGAAGTGCTTTCTAAACTAGATCTTGACAATACTGAATCTAAGTTATTAGCCATCGTTGCGAATATGAGAGGAGCAGATGATGCTTCAAAATATCCTGAAATAGGATACTTGGGTTATCCTTTTTCTATATCTGAAACGTTTCAACTAAGAAATACAAACGCCACCATTGAGGAGTCCCTTGAAAGGGTAATGCAAATACAAGATTTGTGTGGTAAAACCAATAAAGAACTAGTCATATATATCAGTATGGGTTTTGGAAACCCCTATGGAGATGAATGGAATGTAGAAATATGTCAAAAATGGGTAGACCAACTGGCCGATATTGGCATCAAAATAATGGCTCTATCTGATACTATTGGCGTAGCAAATCCAGGGTCAATATCTTATTTATTCTCCAATTTAATTCCCTCGTTCTCTAATGTAGAATTTGGAGCCCACTTACACACACGGCCAGATGCTTGGGAGGATAAAATCATAGCAGCATATGATAGTGGTTGCCGAAGATTTGATTCTACTATAAGCGGATATGGAGGTTGTCCCATGGCAAAAGATGATTTAACAGGCAACATGCCTACAGAGAATCTTTTATACTATTTTGATAAAAATAAGATAGAATCAGGCATAGACCATAGTGCATTCATAAGATCTCTGGCAATTAGTAATAAAGTATTTCTCTAAAAATATCGAGTTGGCAACTCAACAATTGCTATAGCTGATTAACTAATCTAGGATTAAGTGGGACACTCTGCAATACACTTCATTCTGATCTGATAAGAAAGAAACATGTTACTAAGATCTATTAGTAGTCGCATTCAGCTGGATTTATCAGCTTTATTGTCATCTCATCATCAACTAATATCATCTCGAAATCTTTGTAATTAATATCCGATAATCTATGTTGCATTATGAGATCAAATATTACCAACTCAAAAGATTATAGAGTAAAAATTATCAACTATCAATTAAAACTTACTTCTTCTCTATCATCTTCATGATTTCTTCATCTGTCTTATCGATATTATCTAGTAAAAATTTCACATCGTCTTGAAGATCACTTTTTGGATATTTAGTGGCAAATTCTTGATATACTTTTCTAGCTGATTCTTTATCATTCAATTCATTTTCTAACATGAATCCTTTGAGGAACATTGTAGTTGCCGATTTCTCATAGTTAGGATATCTTTCTTGGATCCAATCATAAATACTAAGTGCTTTAGGGAAAGTCTTTAATGTACGAGCCATCTCTGCAGCTCTGTACAAATATTCTGGCGCCAATGCACTTTCACTATTCCCAAGTGCATATGCTTCACAAGCATCTACATATTTTTGAGCATTTAATCTATTGATTCCAAATTTATCAGGATTGACAAAAATCTGTTCGGCTAATTTAACAATAAAAGTATCAACATTTTCAAACTTTTCGTTCTGTTTCTCTGTCAACAATTCTCTATACTGACCATTGGGATATTGGTTTAAATAAGAATCAATTAAAACGTCTCCCGGGATCTTCTTCCCGATATCAGACAATGCAGAAGCAAGCTTTGCCATATATTCTTCCTTTTGAGGAGATGTTGGATAATTTTTAAGCAAAGGCATTAAAAACCCAATTGCAGTAGCTCCCATTTTATACTCTTCGGCAACAGCAAGACCTTTCATCAGGTAATCCTTTGTTTTTACCTCATCATCAGAATTTGCAATTGAATTCCTCACTTCGTTGAGATAATTAGATGCGGATGCTTTGCCTGGCTCTGTGCTGAGCTTATTTAATGCTGCTGTATATTCCGCAGATGGTCCTGCATTAGAATTCTTTACTACATCTTCCTTGCAAGAAAATAATAATACTGTAGCAATAAATAAGAATAAGATATTTTTCATTTCTGATTGATTTATTAATAACGCGATAGTCTTGACAACTCAACTATCGATAATAAGTCTGCAAAATTAACACTTGCAGGGACATATTCAAATAATAGTTCTTTTTGATAATATATGAAGTACGAATGAGCAGCTGGATGTATGACTTTGCATGTGTATCTTTCTATTAAAATATATAGTAAGCATTTCGATTACAATTTAACGAATTGTCTATTGCAAATTTCTAATCAACCACCAATAACCACTCGAATGCACTGATAATATCTTGCATCCCTTCATATTTAATACTAGTACTGGGCCATCAATTGATAAAGAGTATACTTCCTCTTTTAGTAGTCCTAACTCTAGGTCCGCAAAGAATGCCAAATTAACCTACTGAGTCTTACCAATAATGCTATCGATACTAAATTTGAAAATCTATTTTTTAGTTCCTTCAAAAATGAGCTCTTGAAGTTCATTTAAGTAATGCGCAGGGGTGCGATTTATCAACTAAAAATCATAGATAAACAATCACAAAAGTCATTTACCAAACACTGTTCTCTTTTGTACCGATTTATCTCATCTACTTTCTTATTTTGTGCAATACAAAAACAATTCAACATGCCATCAAAAAAAGTAGAATTCACAAATTCAAATGGCTACAAGTTATCCGCTAGATTAGAAATGCCACTGACAAAGACTCCTGACGCCTATGCTGTCTTCGCACATGTATTTACAGGTAGTAAAAATCTATCCGCTACTCGTCACATCAGTCGGGCACTGACATTGAATGGTATTGCTGTACTAAGATTTGACTTTACGGGTTTGGGAGATAGTGAGGGCGATTTCAGCGATACTAACTTCTCTAGTAATGTGGATGATTTGCTTGCCGCTAGTAAGTTTTTAGAAGAAAATTATGAAGCGCCGAAAATCATGATTGGCCACAGTCTTGGTGGTGCTGCATCTGTATTTGCAGCTTCTCAGTTGGATTGTATTCAAGCCGTGGCTACTGTCGGTGCTCCATCAGAACCAGATCATGTGACACATCTCTTAGAAAGTAAGATAGAAGATATAGAAAAAACAGGTCTGGCAAAAGTGAATATTGGAGGCCAGGTTTTTACGATCAAAAAGCAATTTCTCGATGACCTAAGAGATAAAGATATGTATGCTATTATCAAAAATCTAGACAAAGCGATATTAGTACTTCATTCTCCACAAGACAAAGTGGTGGAAATAGAAAATGCTGCGAAAATATATCTTGCTGCAATGCACCCCAAGAGTTTCGTTTCTCTTGATGAAGCTGATCATATGCTCACCAATAAGAATGACGCATTCTATGTTGGAAATATGATCGCCACATGGGCAAAACGATATATAAATCTACCTACGAAACCAAAATTGCAAACACATAAGCAAGTAGTAGCTAGATTAGGTAGCAGTGGATACACAACCGATGTCATGGCTGGTAGACATGGACTCATAGCGGATGAAGCAGAAGATCTTGGAGGAGAGGATTTTGGACCATCACCATACGAATTACTCAATGCAGCACTCGGAGCTTGTACTGCTATGACTCTGCAAATGTATGCTCGACGTAAAAAGTGGGATCTCAAAGAAGTAAAAGTGCACCTTTCATTTGATCGCAGTTATAGAGATGATTGTGAGCACTGTGATGAGAAAGACAGAAGATTAGAGACCTTTGATAGGGAGATAGAAATAAAAGGAAATCTTGATCAAGTACAAATAGATAGATTGAAAGAAATTGCGAATAGATGTCCTGTTCATCGAACACTTGAAGCCACTGCCACGGTTACAACGAAGATAAATTTGGTTGAATAATATCTAACGATTTACTAATCTACGGACAAACTTGAGTGTACTCCAATCATCAGCAGAACAGAACTTCACATCCACTAAACCATCATTTAAGATAAATTCTCTTATATAATCTCGGTTAAGGTTGGTTATTATTTTAATTTACCTTTTGGCCAACTCACCCATAAGAGTCCATCTTTTTTAAGCAATGGCTCTACTTGATGATATCTATCTTCAAATTGTTCTCTAGATGTAACAAATAGATGTATAAAATCTAGTGCTTCTACTTTTCCTCCTTTTAGTATCTCAATATCACTTGGAAAGTCTTCAAATAGATCAAAATAATGACCTGTCCGATTAATAAATAGTGAAGTGATTTATGAACATAATGTTAATAGAAGTGCCTCCAACCTACGCTTATCTCTCCTTTGATCCTTTCCGCTTCACTATTATAACCAATATCAAAGAGAATGGGTCCTAATGGTGATTTTATACCCAATTCAAGCCCGGCACCAAATGCAAAATATGATATTTCATGATCTGGATCGGAGTATTCAAAAGTGTTGTTAGAAGTATAAATTCCATTGAATACCAAGGCTAAAGATACTTGCTCGAAAATAGCAAACCTTAAATCTGTCCTAGCATAAATATGATTATTACTCATCAATTCTGTACCAATATACCCAGTAAATGGAAGGCTCAGATCCGTTTTCACTGAGGTTCCTCCAATTTTGTAACCGTCTAATAAAGATGGCTTGGTTTTATAATACAGATCAACCCCCATTGTCCACCAAAAGTTCGAATTCAGTGGTAGCGTCTTTGCGATATAAAATTCTGCATCAAAATAATCATCTGATTGAGGAAGCAAAAGATTGTCTTCAGCTTCTTTTCTTGTATAATCGATATCGTCTTCTGCAGCTAATCCAATCCCAGCACTTAACAAATATGTAGTCCCTTTTTTAGGTAGCACTCTTTCGTCTCGACTATCATAACTTAACTCAAGTCCAAAACGAGTACTACTATTCACAATTTGTTTAATGTCATATATCGATCTAATTTGATTTACAAAATCAAATCTTTTAAAGTCGATTAATCCCGTTAGACTTAATGCATTACTAAATTCGTAGGTAAAGAAAGGCTTGAAATGTCCCTCCCACTGAAATCCCCTTTTCATTTGTAAGTTTTTCGAGAATAACTTTAAGCCTGTTTTTTCTACACTTGCTCTTAAACCAAATAACCAATTCTTATTATTATTACCACCTCTAAAAAAATACTCCCCTCCTACTGCAGGGTTATCTGATAATCTTAAGGTAACACGAAGGTTTGATAGTCTAAAAAATAAGTTTCGTGCCTCTCCTGATAAGATCAATGACGAATTAGTATTTGAGAAATGATTAATATTAATACCAATTTTTCGATATTGCCTAGGCTTGGCTTGTATATACAGGATATTCTTTTCTCCTTTTTTAATTATTTCATATTTTATTGATTCGAAATTCAATGTAGATGTAATTCTAGCAATACCAACTTCGATCATCCTATAGGTCATGTGTGATCTTGGTTTAAATCCAAATTTATCTATTGCTAATTCGCGATCAGCTATGGGCAAGTCACTGGTTTTAATACTATCGATATAAAGATATTCTGGGACTACGAGAGGGACAAAGGCACCCGCTTTAGGATATTTACCTATAATACCTAGTAGCTCCATCAATTCTTCATGGTGATACTCGGCAGACTTATAACCTTCATCTATTATTGATTGGTAGTCATTGAAATCAAAAACGCCTTTGCCCTTTACGTCAGGACAAAAGAGAATATCCGTGTGTTCTTTTTGCTTTTTTGAATCTTGAATACTCATCATAAATGCAGATTCTGATAAAATATCAATCAAATTTTTCAGCTCTGAGATGTCAGATTTTTCTCTACCAACATAAGACCCTAACACTATATCGGCTCCCATATCGAAATTTTCAACTACGGGAAAATTCCTCATGAGTCCTCCATCTACTATCCACCTATTTTGATACTTGAAAGGAGAAAACACCGAAGGGATAGCCATTGAAGCCCGTAATGCCTCGGTCAATTTTCCATTTTCTAAACATACTACCTCCCCCTCTTCTATATCCACACCATAACATTTGAATGGTATTGGAAAATCTGTAAACTTGTCAATTCCAACTGTAGGGGAAAACAATCTGGCGAGCACTAACTCTAATCGATTTGTGTTCAATATGCCTTGTGGTAGGAGGATTCTTCGATCATTGATTGCAAAATTTAGCGGATACTTATTATGATAAAACTTCTCGGCAGGAGAGACTCCTTCATATTGGATACTATTATTCATCACAGCATCCCAATTGATATCAGCTGCTATGGCTTCGATTTGCAATCCATTATACCCCATTGCATGTAACGCACCAATAACAGCCCCCATACTCGTGCCCGTGATATAATCGATTTTGACACCAATTTCATCTAAATACTTGATCACACCAACATGAGCAAGTCCATGTGCAGCACCACCGCTAAGCGCTAATCCTATTTTTGGTCTTTTGTCATAATCTCGCTGTGTAAAATGTTTATCAGTCTCTTGACCAATTGTTTCTAGTGTATTTAACATACACATGGACAACAGTAAGAAATAGATAATAAACTTCATTCTTTAATTAATTTAGTGCTTTAGCAACACGATCCTCAAAACCATCTTCGAATACCTCTGATACCTTGGTTAACGCAATTCTGTCTAATTTAGCTGCATTATTTACTGGAATTAAATCTACATTCAAAGTCTTTGCTATGGCATCTGATACTTCCTCAGCTCTTAATACATGAATCATAGGATATGGTGATCGATTTGTAAAGTTTCCATGGGCGTTGACCTCTTCCCCCTCATATCTGAATTGAGGATGAAAAACAACAGTCTGATATTTAGTATCTAGTCCAGCTTCCTCTAATAATCCCAAAAATGAATATTCTAAATCCAACATAAACTCAAATGATATATCTGAGGTATAAACCATGAGTGCATTTGATATCTCTTCGACTTCAACACTATTGAGTTTTTCTATTAGATCAACCAACTCCTCCATCATGGGTCTAAAATCATCAGAATCTGATAATTCATAGTGTATCAATCCATCAGCAAACGGATATTTAGCAAAGGGACATAAATTTAGTCCTATAACTAATCTTTCTATCCATTGTTTTGTTAGATCTAAGTATTTATTGGAATTTGCCATATTTTCTCTATTTAATTATGATAACAACTGCAAAAGTACATTCTATGATCTGGAAAAATGAACCTACACTAGAAGCATTAAATAATATTAACAATAATACACTTGCATCTCATTTGGGAATAGAAATAATAGAAGTAGGTGATGACTATATTAAAGCAAAAATGCCAGTTGATGAACGAACTAAGCAACCTACAGGACTCCTGCATGGAGGAGCTTCTGTGGCATTGAGTGAAACTATCGGCAGTATAGTGAGTGTCCTAATTATTGAAGACATTACTAAAGAAACGATTGTAGGAATAGAAATAAACGCCAATCATCTTAAATCTGTCAAATCTGGATTTGTCTATAGCATAACCAAACCGATAAGAATAGGAAGGCGAATCCAAGTATGGAATACCGAGATATTCAATGAAGAAAATGAGCTCATATGTGTTTCAAAATTGACCACAATGCGTGTAGAGAGAAAGTAGTTTATAGATATGTCCTGAAGACTAATCGAAATAAGTAGGTTGGTTCTAATTTTTTATATAATTTTAGGGGTCGATTTTTCAAAAACATTATTGGTAATAATCTATTTATCAACATGTAATAATTTATTCAATTTATTAATCTGAAATTAATGCGAAATTTTACACAAGTACTTTTTTTATGGGCTATAGCTATGACTGGTTATGGGCAACTAACATTCAACATGGAGCTGGTTAGTTCCGTAGACAATGGGGAAACTGGAAATGACATATGGGGATATGTTGATTCTACAGGCGTGGAATACGCTATCATGGGGACGAGAACCACAACAAAGATATGGTCACTAGAGGATCCGGCTAATCCAATCGAAAGAGCATCAATTCCTGGACCTTCTGGTACTTGGAGAGATATTAAATCATTTGAGGATCACATTTATGTGACTTCAGATCAAGGTACCGACGGACTTCTGATAATAGATATGTCTGGTGCTCCAGATACAATAACTTCGGAATACTGGAAGCCAGATCTAACAGTTAGCGGGAACACTGAGTCATTAGACAAATGTCACAACCTCTATATCGACACTGATCAAGGTTACTGTTACCTTTCTGGATGCAATAATTCCGTTGGAGGTATTTTGATTTTAGATCTTAATCAAGATAAAAAGAATCCTGTCCACGTAGGATCTGCAGATTTAAACTATTCTCATGATGTTTATGTAGCAAATGATAGAATGTATGCATCCGAGATTTACCTAGGGATGTTCAATGTTTATGACGTATCTGATAAAACCAATCCTGTATTGTTGAACGGAGAAAGTTCATCGTTTGATTTCACACATAATGCATGGGCATCTGATGATGGAAATTACATATTTACCACTGATGAACGATCAAATGCTTTTGTTGAATCCTTTGACATTTCTGATTTAGATGCTATAGAGCCTTTAGATCGGTTCCAATCACTAGAGACACAAGGCCTAGGTGTAATACCACATAATACACATTATCTGAATGGATTCTTAATCACTAGTTGGTATACTGATGGAGTGATCATCACTGATGTAAATGAGCCAGACAATATGATAAAAGTAGCTGCTTTTGACTCAGAAACAGGAGCAAACGGTGGATTTAACGGATGTTGGGGTGTCTATCCTTTTCTTCCTTCGGGGCTAATATTAGCGACTGATGGGCCAGGTTTGAGTAATAAGTTGAAAGTATTTAGACCAACAACAAACGAAGGCATACAAGGGTATCAGAGGGCTTCATACTTGAAAGGAAATATCACGGATTCTGGTACAGGTTTCGGCATCCCTAATGTTGAGGTTGAAATCATTGCTACTCAGGAGAATAGAAAATCTTCTGGTGTAATGGGAGATTATAAAACAGGCATTGCAAATCAAGGGACTTTCGACGTTATGTTTAGTCATCCTAATTATGACAGTGTAATTGCTGAAGCTATACTTGTAAGCGGAGAGATCACTGTACTTGATGTGCAGATGGGAAATAGCTTAGTAACTGGAACAGTAATAGACAAAGGCACTGGAGAACCAATAGAAGATGCAAAAGTTGTTCTTCAAGACAATACAAATAACAGTACTCTGGAAACTTCCACAGATGCTAGTGGAACATGGCAACTCGGTGTAAGAGAAGACGTCTCATATACTTTACAAGTAGCTAAATGGGGATACAAAGGTGACACTCAAGACGTAATAGCAGTGAACGATGCTGTATATGGCACAGAATTAATAGTAGGATACCAAGATGATTTCTTTGCAGATCTAGGGTGGACTGTGACTGGTGATGCTACGACAGGTCAATGGGAACTTGCTGTTCCGAATAGGACGACTGATGACAATGGCATCGTTATTCAAACAGATTTAGATATAGCTACTGATATAGGAACAAAGTACTATGTTACTGGAGCGTCAGGAGCATCATTCTTTGATAATGATATAGATGATGGAGCAACCATTCTCAC
Source organism: uncultured Saprospirales bacterium (assembly GCA_963975265.1). Classification (GTDB taxonomy): domain Bacteria; phylum Bacteroidota; class Bacteroidia; order Chitinophagales; family Saprospiraceae; genus CAJXUU01. The sequence continues at coordinate 7,929 of CAXBGT010000054.1, read as the reverse complement.
TTCGCCAGTAATGGACTTTTCAGGAGCGATCAATAGAATTGATATTTCATTTTATCTATGGTTCGTCAATTTAGATGGTCAAACTGCAGCGAATGATGAAATTACAGTAGAAATAACGAATGGAATAACGTCATTTACATTATCTACTGATGACTCGTCTAGCAATGAATGGTCAGACATCATAGAAGTCACTGTATCAACAGCAGATATTGAATTCAATGATCAGATGCGAATCGTGGTAACTGCTGTAGATGATAATCCAGGTCATGTAACTGAGGCTGGTATAGATGCTTTCAACGCTTTCGGCTATCTTAATACTGGAATCGGAGAATTAGCGCTAGAAAATCTAGGATTAGCTATATTCCCTAATCCGACTGCAGATTATATTTATCTAAATTCTAGCAAATTACTAGAGGGAGATAATATCATGATCGTAACGGATAATACTGGAAAAGTAAGTATGACCAAATATGTAGCTTCAACTACTGAAAGATTCAACATACAGAACTTATCTGCCGGTATCTATAACGTACAAGTAGTAGGTTCAGAAAAGCAGTCAGAGACAATTAGAATTGTAAAAAATTAATAATTCAGCTCAGTTAATAAATCATCGGCAATATCTTTAGTTAGATATTGCCGATTTTTCGTTACTTAACGATCGTATTAAATATATAATAATGAAATATCTCTTTTTATTCACTTTTCTCTTTTCCGTATTAGCTACAAATTCTGCTCAAAAAAATTTCAATCTTGAGGTAGTAGCCAATGTATCCCATGACGAAAGAGTAAATGATATATGGGGCTATGTGGATAGTGCAGGCGTAGAATATGCCATTATGGGATCTTTAACGAGGACTTCTATTTGGTCTCTAGAAGATCCAGGAAACCCCGTCTTTTTGACATCGTTTGATGGCCCATCCAGTATTTGGAGAGATATTAAAAGCTATGAAGATCATATTTATGTATCTGCAGAGAGAGATAAAGAAGGAATCTTAGTTATTGATATGTCACTCGCTCCAGATCAAATAGCTGCATCAAATTTTCGCCCTTTTATCGAATTAGGCGTTGACGCCGACACGCTAAATACCATTCACAATATTTTTATTGATGAAGATGACGGCATCTGTTATCTAGCCGGAAGTAACATATCTAACGGTGGTGTTCTCTTCTTCGACTTAAAAACAGATAAGAAATCTCCCGCTTATATAGGGGCACAAGATTTTGACTACGCTCATGATGTTTTTGTCAAGAATAATAAGATGTATACTTCTGACATCAATAGCGGTGTATTTTCCATTTACGATATAACAGATAAAAGTTTACCTATTCTTCTGGGCAGTGAAGCTACTATTATGAATTTTTCTCATAATGCATGGTTATCTGACGATGAAAACATTTTATTCACAACGGATGAGCGACCTGATGCTTGGGTAGAATCATATGATGTTTCAGATCCAACCAATATTACTTTTCTAGATCGATTTCAACCATTCGAGACAAAAAATACTGGACTAATTCCTCATAATGTGCATTATGACAGTGGATTTTTAGTAACCAGCTGGAACACGGATGGCCTGGTCATAATAGACGCACATGATCCAGAAAATCTTATTAAAGTAGCTGCCTATGATACCGAATTGGAAATAGAATCTGGCAGTGGTGGATTATGGGGAGCTTTTCCATTTTTGCCATCAGGACTGATATTAGGAAGTGATAGATGGAATGGGTTATTTGTATTCAGGCCTATAGATAATAATGGAGAACAAGGCTATCAAAGAGCATCGTATATAGAAGGTACGGTAAAGGATGCCGTCAATGGTTTCGAGATTCCTAATGTGGAGATCAAGATAATATCAGATGAATTTGTAGAGGCTTCTACAAATACAATAGGATACTACTCATCAGGACACGCACTCGAAGGAGAGTATGCGGTTCAATTCACAAAAGAATTCTACGACGTATTGACGACTACAGCTGTTTTTGAAAGTGGTGAAATTCAAATTTTGGACGTAGAACTTACTTCTATTGTAGGGATTGATGAAATTTTGGATATTGATTATTCAATTTCACCTAATCCCGCTAATGATCACATCACAATCGATCTACCTTCAAAAGACTTCTCAAACATGTCTGTAGAAATCTACAATAATCAAGGAAAATTAGTACTCGCTCAAAAATTAATAAATCAGAACAACCAAATTGATATATCTGTATTTCCAACAGGAAAATATATGACAAGATTAAATACAGACGAAGGCTATTCAAAAACGATATCGTTCATAAAGAAGTGATTCTAGTTTCTTTTCTGTACTTCAATTAAAAAATAAATAATGGCAATACATATACCTTTTTCAGCACAAACTTATATAGAAAGAAGAAATACGTTGATTTCAAAAATGAGCAGTGGACAAGTACTACTCATTGCAAATGACGAATCTTCCATCAATTTTGCTGATAATTTAAACCCATATAGGCAAGACAGTACCCTACTCTATTATGGAGCATTGAGCATCCCTAACATCGCTATAGTGATGGATGTCAACGAAGGAACTACCAAGCTATTCGCGGATGATGTATCGATAGACATGGTCATATGGACAGGTCCTCAACCATCAATGAAAGAGTTAGGTGCGCAGGTAGGAATATCAAAAGTATATCCATATGCAGACTTAAAAAAGCACCTAAGATCAGAAGTCCATCATTTACCTCCGTATAGGGCAAGCCAAGAATTGAAATTTAGAGCATTGCTCGGTAAGAATCAACTGAACCACTCTGTAGAATTGATCAAAGCTGTAAATAGCCAACGATCAATAAAAACTGAAGAGGAGGTAAATGAATTACAAAAAGCGGTAACCCTAAGTAAAGGAATGCATGCGGAAGTAATCAAACACATCAAACCCGGTATTTATGAATATGAATTGGTAGCCATTGCGAGTAAATATGCCCATGATCACAATACCAGATGGTCCTTCCCACCAATCCTTACCAAAAATGGGCAGACCTTACACAATCACTACCATGGCCATAAAATAGAGGTAGGTGATCTAGTTCTTGTCGATGGTGGAATCGAAATAGAGAGCGGATACTGTGGAGATATCACACGAACCACACCAGCATCGGGAATATTCACTCCAGAACAACAAGAAATATATGATCTCGTCCATCTCATGTACAAAGAAGGTGTAAAAGAAGCTAGAGCTGGAAAACGATATCTTGATGTTCACTTACATACTGCCAAGGTACTAGTTGACGGGTTGAAAAATATTGGTCTTATGAAAGGTGATACTGAATCAGCTGTAAAAGAAGGTGCTCATGCCATGTTCTTCCAACATGGTTTAGGTCATGTTATGGGACTTGATGTCCATGACATGGAGAATTTCGGAGAACAACACATAGGATACAGTGATACGCTTCAGAAGTCCACACAGTTTGGACTTAAATCTCTTCGTCTTGGAAAAGAACTAGAGGTTGGCAATGTAATCACCATTGAGCCGGGTATTTATTTCATTCCAGAATTAATCGATAAGTTCGAAGCTGAAGGGAAATTTAGTGATTTTATTAATTATGAAATGCTGAACAAGAAGAGAAGCCTTGGTGGTATTCGGATTGAGGATGATTTCTTGGTTACGGATAGCGGTGTTGAGATGTTGGGTGGGGATTCGCCGATGCCGTAATGAATATCTTCATTTAATAAATTATCATGCTATGTCAAGTAATTACTAATTCTGAAGAAGAAAAATGGGTGATACTAAAGCAGTAACTGCATAATGCAGATCCCATATAAGGATAGATCAAAATGGATATCTAGTTCAAGACAAAATATACACTTCCAATTTGAATGTCCAAATTGCACGGATAGGAATATAAATATCTGTACAAAAGACACAAAGGCATATACTAACCTAAAGCCGATTTTTGATTTAGATGCATTACGTTTGAATCTAGAAATCCATCTCTACCCGATTCTTTCCTACTTCGTTTCTGCTCAATGAAATTATCCATTGCTGAAAGCACAAAACTGTTTTCTATAATTCAAAGAGAAAGGTGTTACGTTCTAGCTTATCCGATATGAACCACACAAGAATTCTCTGATAGTGCTACTTTGATTTTGACTGCGCTGAGCCCCTACCATCCCCATTTCTCTTTGAAGAGAAAGTCCGAGATTGAGTTAAACATCTAAAAGGTGTCAACATCTATAGCATTATAACGCAACTCTTTTCTTACAAAATGGAGTCCAAAATCGTATGCTTAACGTATATCCATTGTCCCATCAACCACTGTAATAATTTGCTCACATTTGTAGCTTAAATGAAATAAATGGTATTACGCCATTGCAAGCCTTGTACCCTGAAAAATCGATGCGCGTATCAAGGTATCCGGCCTAATATCCCGCGAAAGCGGGATTATTTCAACTATCTATTTTGATTGAGCAGCTTCACTATTTTTAAAAACAGAGTTTCACTGATAAAAACCAAACCACAAGCTTTACTTAACACTTACAAAAGCAACCAAAAAGGGCCCTTAACAGTATAGGTAAGCGAAAGAAGTCGAATTAAAATATAAACATAAGAAACATGAAAAACTTACTATTCTTATTCAGCATAATCACCTTATTATTTACAAGTTGTATCAAGGATGATATAAATGATGATTTTGTAGAGCCAACGATTAGGATCACTACGACTCCAGATACTATTATAGTAGGATCACAATTTCAATTTGATTTTGCGTACTTTAATAATGTTGGACAACGAGAAAACATAAATCCTACCTGGTCTAGTTCTAATGAATCTTTGCTAATGGTCGATCAAAGTGGACTTGCTACTGCTATCGTAAAAGGAGCGGTTACAATTACAGTATCATATACATCTGCGGCTGTGAATACCTCTGAGTCTTTTGAAGTGAATATAGGAGAAGTGTTAGTTGAAGTACCTACAGCTAAGTCAGGAAGAATAGCCACTACAAGTTCTTATGTGCTAGAAGGAGATTTTGAGATATCAGAAGAAAGCGGAAAGCTTATAATTTCAATTGCCGAGAACTACTCAGCATCTACTTCCCTGCCAGGACTATTTGTCTACCTCACTAATAACATATCTACGACTTCAAATGCTTATGAAATCGGAGCAGTAGAAACATTCAGTGGCGCACATACTTATGAAATAGATGGAATCGGCATCAATGAATACAGCCACATACTCTACTTCTGTAAACCCTTCAACGTAAAAGTAGGTGACGGAGAAATAAAATAACCATCCATAAATCAAAAAGAACAAAAAATGAAAAATCTAATCAACATATTCTTTGCATCAACTATATTCATATCAGCATCATTTGCGGGAGGTCCATGGACACAAAAAAAAGGTATAGGTTACTTCAAATTATCAGAATGGTGGATCACATATGATAAGCACTACACAGATTCAGGAGAATTGGATCCTAATATCACTTCCGGCATCTACAATACTTCATTCTACGGAGAATATGGATTAAGTGATCGATTTACTGCTATTTTGTATGCTCCTTTATTCAGTAGAAGTCTTTACAACAATGAAGTTTCCGGAACAACCGGAGATACGGTTCAACCTGGCGAAGCAGTTAATTCAATAGGAGATGTCGATGTGTCATTCAAATATGGACTGACTGCATCTGGGGCTAAATTTCCGATTTCGGCAACATTAACGCTAGGACTGCCGACAGGAATAACTGGTAAAGGGGAAAGAGGAACACTACAAACAGGAGACGGGGAATTCAACCAATCTATCCAAATAGATGCAGGAACAGGATTTAAAATCGGAAAAACAAATGCATATTTCTCAACTTTTGCAGGAATAAACAATCGGACAAACGGATTCTCAGAAGAATTCAAATATGGAGGAGAAGTTGGAGCTGGATTATTCAATCAAAAACTATGGCTAATCGCTAGGCTTAATGGTGTAGAATCCTTCAATAATGGCAGCGAAGAAAGCACAGGCAATACAAGTATATTTGCAGATAGAGCTGAATATACGAGTTATGGACTCGAAGCTGCGTTCTATATCACTAAACAATTTGGTATATCTGCTTCGTTTGCTTCGGCATTCAGAGGTAAGATTATCGCTGCTGCACCATCATACTCTGTTGGTGTATTTTTGGACTTGAGTAAATGAAATTGATTGATTTGTTTAATTTGCTAAATCATTTTCTGATGCTGACATATAGTAAGTAGACTTCAAATTTATGGTAAAACTCCTAACTATTTTGCACCCAATAATCCTTCCAAAAAAAAAGCAACCCCATCTTCCTTGTTGCTTTTTGTAACTGCATTGCATACAGCTTTGACTTCTTCTCTGGCATTAGCAACTGCAACACCCAGACCTACTCCACCGATCATCTCTTCGTCATTGTAATTATCACCAAATGCGACAACTTCGGATAGATTGATGTCATAGGAATGATCTAATAGAAGATCAAGAGCTGATAATTTAGAGATCTCTTTACTCGCTATTTCAATATAAGTATCCTTTGATCTATAAACATGGATAGTCTCAGAATGATGTTTGTTCAAATAATTGTACAATAACTGTATATCTGATACCTCCCCCATACACATGATTTTGTGAGCACCTCTATTATCAGTTTTCCATTGTTCACATATACTTTGCAAATCAGCCACTTCAGGATGGACTTTGGTATTATTCATCTCTCTTTTTGCCCAATAATCTAATTCTGCAACATACCATTCATCACTATGATATAAGCTTGTATGAATTGAAGTGTCTTTTGAAAATTTAATAACCAGTTCCGCAATATTCACTGGAATCTCTATCGATGATAAAACTTTTGGCTCTCCTCTAGAATAATCTAACACTAATCCACCATTAAATGCAATCAAAGGATGTGAAAGAATGTCCAACTCCTTTTGTAAATGACGCATAGCCTTAGGCATTCTAGAAGATATCAAGACAAGTGGGATTATATCCTTTATCCTTTTCAGAACTTCTATTGTTCTCTGTGAAAGTTGACGATCTTTATTTAAAAGTGTGCCATCAATATCGCTACATACAAGTTTCCAATTCATGCTAATTCTTTACCCTGTACAAATTATTAAATCATCTTACTCTCAATGAATATTCACTACTATTTTCTTGCAATAACCATCCTTTCTTTTCCTTGCATATCATTTATTATCTCAGCTGAGTATTGAGATCTATAAATTTCTTTTACTTCTTGTGCATTGAATTCATTGCATTCCAAGAATACTGTCCCATTGGCTTTGAGAAAATTAGCAGCAAAGTTATGAATCTTGTTGTAAAATATAAGTGGATTTTGATCCTCTACAAAAAGAGCTATATGTGGCTCATGATCTAGAACATTGGCAGACATCAAAGATTTTTCTTTATTAGGTATGTAAGGTGGATTAGAGACTATTATGTCAAATTTTCCAGATATTTTTCTCCAATGGTCTTCTTTTAATATATCTACCTTTTTAAAATTCACCTTACTGCCGAGTTTTGAATTATTAGACTTAGCAACTACTAGTGCTTCTTCGCTTACATCTATTGAGGTTATCTCTGCATCCGTATTCAATAAACTAAGTGTAATGGGAATACATCCAGAGCCACTGCCAATATCTAATATTTTAGGAGTATCTAACTTAGTCTTTTTTATGAAATCATGAATCAAGTAAACCAATTCCTCTGTTTCTGGTCGAGGGATAAGCACACTAGGATTCACTTGAAAAAAATAGCCATAAAATGGAGCTAGTCCAGTGATGTACTGAATAGGTTCTTGATCAATGAGACGCTCAGCGATGGATTTCCATTCATCTGCATCTGCATCTTCAAGTATTGGCATATCTTCAGTAAACACTCGAATAAAGTAATCTATTTCTCTCTTGTCAAAGTGATCTATTAATTTTGTTTTTAATGTTTCCTCAAATGTCATGTCCCT
>CAXBGT010000053.1:0-25582 GCA_963975265.1 uncultured Saprospirales bacterium | reverse complement strand
AATAAGAACGATCGATCCGCAGGAATCCAGATGGCATCGGGATAGTGAGAGAACTGAGTATGCACCACGAGGCGAGCTCGGGCATGGTCTGTAATGAAAACCAAAAAAAGCTTATCCACCATTGATGAATAAGCTTTTTTATACATTGAGAAGTGAAACCCTTAGTTGATTTTCAACTGTGCAGTTACACCTCCTTTCATATTTAATCTTCTATTGGAACCAATCGAGATCGCCGACTCAGTATAGTTGTAGTCAAAGAAGAATCTCATTGTAAGGTTCTCATTTATATCATAATCTACACTTGGTGATATCTGAATAGAATTCTGTCCACTATTCACTTGACCATCCACTCCTTGTGATACTTCATAGATGAGTTCTCTAGTATCAGTGATTGAGAAATCAAGATTCATCGTCAAAGTCTTTCCTCTATTATTCTTCACACCGCCACGACTTCCAGATTTTCCAAGACCTCCAGATTTTTTATCATCTTTTTCAGCATCTTCTTGGTCTCTCTTTTTTCGCTTTCCTTTTTTCTTACCTGATCTGAAGTTCTTGATCGTATATCCAAATCCGAATCGGATCTCATTACTGGTTTGCTCTCTAAGATCTTCTAGAGATAGACCAAGTGATCTAGACTTTCTCCACTCCGCCTCTATCGTCATCTCACCTTTAGTTTTCACAGACACTCCGATAAGTGGTGAAAACTGGTCTGTTATCACTATTGCTGGAATCTGGATTCTAGAATAGTAATTGTCATTTATTGCTGAGATATTGTATTCATCCAAATCTGAATTGTATCGATTATCCTCATATTCCAATGTAGAGTTAAATCTATTTACTTGCATTGCACCCTTATAACTATGGTTGATCGTAAAACTCGTAAATACATCTTTGAACATATCCATTTTCGAAAGTCCATCATATTTTACCGTCCAGTTAGGTTTTGGCAAGAAGCTGAAACTTTTTGCGTTTACAGAAATATTTCTATAGTCATCCAGAACTTGATCGTCACTAATATCTCCTCCTAAGTAGGTAGAAAGAAATGCTGGTACTGCTACGTCGTAATTATTTGGTCCATATCCTCTGTAATATAATGGATTATCAGGATCTTCACCAGCCCATTCTTCTGAGTGCTCGTCAAAGGCCCCAGGGACCCCATTTGCATTATCTATCTCTGCTAATCTCAATGAAACATCTTCTCTCGCATTCTTAAATTCACTGTACAATTCTGATGCATCAGAGAATAAGGAACCTATCCCCATATTTGTTATTTCAAACGAACCAACTTCATATTGTGCTTGAGGAGATCCAAAATCTGGGTCATCTATATTCCCACTCTTATTTGTCAAGACAAAAGTCTCATCTCTTCTATACGATTTCTTAAAATCTACATCAATATCAAAATCTTTGAATGGTTCTAAAGCGATCTTTAAGTCAATCGTTCTACTATTATTCTGGCTTACTTGTTCACTGAATATATTACTTGGATTAAACCACTTTTCTTTATCAGCATCCGCTGCCCAAGCTTTTACATCTGGCCTAAGTCCCGCTGCAAACTCCCAACCCGGAGCTCCAAAACCATTCGCAAGTCCGAGTAGATTTGAGTCTTCCATAAATCCTGGAATTAAGGTTCCTTCCGTCTCTTTGTAGGTTGCTTTTATAGATCTAAGTGATAGTAAAGGCCTTAATAAGATTCTCTCCACCATCGTCACTTCTCTATCCTCTTTCTTTTCATCCTTTTTGGGATCCTTTCCTTTGCCTTTATTTTTGGCATTGGATTTTGAGGTAGAATTTCGAGATCTTGATCTTCGGCTCGTCTTATTTCCTTTATCTATCTTCTTTAGATATTTTGACTTGGAATATAACTTATCGAAGCTAAAGGTTCCATTTATAGACCTTGTCTGATTATTTTGGATGATATTTCCTAATGGAGTCCCTTCACCAAATCTTGTTGAAGGAGCATCATCAATTAGGATTAAAGACCCTGCTGACCATGCATAATCCGCTTTATAATCTGTTTTAACATTGATCCAATCCATAAAGGGTAGATACCTAATTGGTAGTGTATATTGCAACCCTAGATTGTGCTTGTAATTTTTACTTCTACCTAGATCCTTTAGATTATTTTTTCGGTAGTCGTCAGCTTGAAGCGCATCATATGGTTGACCTTCTGCATTAAGCTTGCTTCCTGTTTCATCTACCCAATCCCTATCTTCTGGATCATCAGCAATTCCAACTTGTCTCAATTCATCAACTAACGAAGAAGCTTGAGCTTTGAAAGTGAACTTGAGTGATTTCGTGAAATCCCAATTCAAACCATAGTTTCTATCCCACAGGAATCTCCTATCATCAAACCTGAATACAGGCGTACTAGGTAATCTAAACGTACGACTGTTGATCAGTCTATTTATATTAGTAGAAAAAGTGAAACTCTTCGGGAGCAAGTTGAAGTTAAATTCCTTGATCAACTTCAGACTCTTACTCTTTATCTTTTTGAAGGGCTGGATTGCCTTCGCCTTATTCGAATAATTATAATTTAGTGTAGTTGCGTACTCTTGGGTTTTGTCTTCTTTTATAATGGCATCTGTCTTCACAGTTTCCGTATAAGCGTAGGATGCACTGAAGTTGGATATACTCCAAGGTTTACCACCTTTACCATCTTTTTTTACATTCGTGAAGTTGAAAGTTTTAATTGTTGACGTCTCTTTACTTCGCTCTTCAACATCTAATACTAAACTATCTACTGCACTTTGAGTTCTTACGCCATTGTCAACACTTTTATTAAGTGCCTCTACCTTCTCGTCTACCGTGAGATCTCTTTCATAAGGATCGAACTGCTGATAGGAGTTATCCTTAGAATACTGAGCATAGAATGGAATATTGATGCCCCAATCAGTAGGAAAAAACTTACCCAACTGTAAATTTGCTGCTGCATCATATTGTAAAATCTCTTCCCTATTTCGCTCTAGTAGCCTTTGATCAAGTCCACCCCAACCTATTGTACTATAATTAGCGGCAAGATTAATCTCACCAAGGTCTGCCATCTGTATTTGGAGCCTTGCTTGCGCAGCCATTCCTCCCTTTTCATTTAAGCCTGCAGCTCTCAATTCATTCACCCATACCTCTCCACAGAAAGGAACATTTTCATCTGTAAGTCTATTCCTTACACCTACTTCAAATACTTTTATATAACCTAGACTCGGAGTTCCTTTCACTCTGATTACTGCATCTGCCCTGTCAGGATCTGGAATGCCGGTTGTATCTGTGAGGCTAGTATTATTTTCAATCCTAAATTTCTTCGCCAGCTTAAAATTTTCGAACTTGACATCTATCATATTGGTATCCGGCCACACTCTATTTTGCGGATCCACTACACTTTCATCAGATATAGTAAGTGGTATCTCATATTCGTAATAATGGTCTACTAAATCTTTACCAAATCTTATATATCCATACAACTCTCCGTCTGGAATCTCTGTACCTACTTCAGCTTCTGCATGCATGAAAAGTTGAAGCCTGTCATATTGAGTTAAATCTAACTTAGCTAGTTTGTTAATTCCTACCTCGCAACCGTCAGACAATCCACAAAAATTAAGGGCAAGTGACTTTTCGTCCTGTAAAAGATTTGAAAATGTGCTAAATAATTGCTGTTGTTGAATCCCTCTAGGCGTCACATAACCAAATGGCCGCTTATCTCCATTCTCTTCTACACCAACTTCGTCTACACTAAACTCTATACCCAATGGACTTTCATCACCAGCACACTCTGCCTCACTTTTTCTCCATAAATTTCTAACCAATTGAAAATCAGCCAATCTAAATGTCTTTGCAGAAGCGAATTTAGTCATGTACATTCTCATAAATTGGATAGATCTAAATCCAGCTATGTTTCCTTGCACAGCATCAAAATCAGTGGTAATTGGAATTCGAAATCTGTACCATGTCTCATCTGGTCTACCACTTGTCCCAGTTATCACTTTAGTTTCTGTAATAAATTTTGTTGCATCTTCATCCAGACCATTTCCTAACCTTTTGATATTTACGGTATAGTTATAAAAGCTTTCTCCAGTATCAAGAGATCTATTATTATTAAGATCCTCAGATTCTGGATTCCTATTACCTCTTGCAAATTCAGTGCTACCATTTTGGCCTATTGGAGCATTGTCCTCTGGGTTGTTGAAAGTTTTGAATCGTGTTAAAAGATTCAGAGTAGGATTATCTTGTATACTAATAAATTCATAGTCATCACCTGCTGGATCATTTTGGACATCAGAACTAAAAACTTCAGGACTATTGTTCAAAATATTAAGATAATCAGCATGCAATACTCTTTCTAAACTATCTTTAATACCATCAAATCCTGTATCTTGAACATCACCTCTTTCTACATCAAACCCATTATTGACAGGCTGAAGAAGGGACACTTGCCCCCAGTTTGTGTTGATTAGAGATGTAACTGATTCAGGGCCAAGTGGAAGCGTGTTTTCGTAAAATTGATTACCATCTTTGATGATATCTTCTGATATATTTCCTAATTGAAATACAATTTCACCGTCTTCCAAATCAGCATGTGGAGATCCGTCTGGCCTATCCATATACGGGTTCAACATCCAAAATTCTATAAATTCATAGTTTGCTGCTTCGAAATCAGAGTTTTGAAAATTCCTCATGATACCCCCCCATCTTGTTTCAGGATTGATGAGTTCAATATCAGTTGTCACATCATTTGGCTTAATTCCATCTGAATATATTACACCATCATCACCAGATAGTCCGCCTGGCACATCAAAGTTATAAGGTCCACGTTCACTTGGGTAATAGCTAATATCAAAAGTCAACAACTCTGACTGACCTACTTGTACATCTCTATTAAAAAGTTCTTGTTGATCTATTAATCTAGTATAAGGACTCTGATTATCAGCACCGACCCTTGCTTGCCTATCTATAGAGTACCAGCTCATCTTTGCTCTATTTACCCCATATCTTAAATCATTGATCAGAGTAGATTCTGAGAATTCCGGTGGCGTACTGGCAAGTCTCCATTGATTAGAGTTGAATCCTCCAAGAAGAAGACCACTAATCGATCCTTCGAAGTCATCGATACTTACCACTCCTCCTTTATCTTCATCATCGTCACCGCCCGCATTAATTGCTCCAGAGTGCCCGGGCTTCAAGAATGCCGCTTCCGCAGAGAAATTAATACTTGACTTTTCTTTGGTACTGTAAAAAGGGAGCTTATCTACCATTTTTGTAATAAATGGCGCTTCATCACTATAGGCAAGGTCAAGACCGAAAACCCTATTGTTTATAGGATCGTTGCCTATATTCACCTTATTGGTAAATGGCCGTTCAGACAACTTAAGGTAGGTCGCTCCAATAGAAAATTTATCACTGAAGTCATAGTCCGCTCTTAGTCCCAGCATTGTCTTTTGTTGCAGGCTAAACAGTGATTGGTCTTCAAAAGACACATTGATCGGTGTCCCTTGTTGCAAATAGGAATCGTTGATAATTCTCAATCGACCAAGCGAATAATCTACTTCATAATCTGCCCCTTCTTGTAATTCTACTCCACCTGCTCTTACTCGTACTGATCCTTCTGGCACAAATGGGCCTAGGTTTATCTCTCCATTAGATGCTGAAGACACTTCTCCTTTCATTAAGAATTTATTCTTTTCTAGACTTTGTCTTGCAATTGTGATCGAAGTATCATATAGTTGTTGAAATTTATATTTTTCGATTATTAACGGATCTAAACCTTTCAACAACGAATCTAATGAACTACCAAATGGCTCCAAAACTGGAAATACTACAGATCCACTACTTGGGATCACAGTTATTCCTGGCACAAAATCAAATAATCCATCCGCCTGAGGATCATTGTATTTATTCAATCTATCAAGGTTAAATACCTCTAACAGGGGTTGGTTGTTAAATCCTCCTTCTGGAATAAACTTCTTCAACGAACCATCAGAATCATCCTCATAGAATATATCAAACCTAAATTCTTCAGGATTTAGCTGAGTAGCTCTTAGTGGGTAGACATTTTTCATCATCAAATCCCAAGTAGGAATATCCGTCTGTTGCACATTACTCTTCAGCAACTTAGTAAACAGTACTTTGGGAGGCTCTACATTGGTAGTACTATCTTGTTGTCCCTGACCTAAAGTTCTACTTGTGCTTGAAAACTGAGAACCATCCGCCGATAGATTTCCAACATTATACACTTCATCACAGTTGGCTGTATATGTATAATTATACGCCACAGCTAAATTTTGATTTGGTCTCAATCTAATGTTTAGAGAAAGCATACCCAATTGCTCGTTGTATGAAAATTCGTTTGTAGACAGCTTCCTTCCCGTAAATGCTGAGAAATCTCTATTTTGTACAAACCCTTCTTTCTCTAGAATCGATGCTACTAAGTTCTGATCTTCAATATTCTCAAAATCAGGATTTTCTAAACTATTTAAAATTAAGGTGTCATATATAGGATTCACTCTGTTGTCAGGAAGATATATCCCATTTAAATCTTCAAAAATATCTTGCTGTGATGTCAATAGCATTTCATTTGGTGGATATTCTCCAAATGCTGTGTAATCCCCCGTATAATTCTTTACATATGGCTCACCTAAATCCGAAAATGCTACAATAGGTGTACTTCTTTGTTGATACGTTGGTCTATCCTCAGAAATCCAAACTTCTAATTGTGATATTCTAAATGAGGTAGCAATTTGAGGAAGGTTTGATAGGTTTTTTTCAAAGGTAGCTCTATTATAATGTGAAAGAAAAAAGTGTCTATTCTCATCATATTCATCTGGCGCCAGTTCAAATTCTTGAATTGCTGCACCATTTTCGATTCGGAGATTATTTTGCTCTGATTGTTGTTGGGATGCAATTGCTGTCAATCTCAAATGACCAAATTGTAATTCTGTCTTAAGACCAAAAAGAGATTGTGCACCTTGTATCAGATTTCCCCTTAATGGGAGACTTACATTACCAGCTTCTATCTTTTTAATGATATCATCTTCGCCGAATGCCTCAGTATCGTATTCTAGTTTTATTTGTTGATCAAAATTAAAAGTAGATTGGGTATCATAGTTGAAATCAAGATTCAATTTAGTACCAATATTCCCCTCTGTGCTTACTCGAATATCCACATCAGGATCGATTGGATTGAATTGCACACCATTTCCATTAAAGCCTGCCTGTTGTTGATAGGAATTATAATAGGTACTCTGAAGTGTAACGTCTACCTGCCCTTGGGGCTGTATGTTCACCTCTGTACCACCAAAAAGCCTATCTACTAAAGAATTTTGAATGTCAATCCGCTCCATCGGATCTGTCTCAGCATTCAGTCCCTTCTTTTTCGAAGACACACCTGCCAGCCTTTGAAAGTATGCTTTTTGTTGTTCCTTCTTTTTGAACTCTAGATACTCTTCGAATGTGAGGTAGGTTGGAGTTCTATAATACTCATCTCCAATTTTTTCATAGATAATGTAGTTACCAGATGTTGGATCATACTCTACTTTCTGCTCTATCACATTGGATGTGATGTCAAAGGGATTGTTATTTGGGTCAGTTACGTGATCACCGTAATTGTCTTTTATTGGAATCGTATCTGTCACCATAGTAGAAGAATATATCTCCTCATATGGGTCTGGTAAATTCCTGCTGCCTCCGGAACCTATGGCGGCATATATAAAAGCACTCACAAATAAAATTGTAACTAATGCTCGAGTAATTTTCATATTATGTATATCCAAATGTGTAATAGCTTCTAATTCAATTAAATAGATAATTCTAATAACAGTTTAGTTGGTCATTACTTTGTTTTGTTCTAATTAAACCCAATAGGGCATCGAATACAAACGCACTCGCAATGCAAGACATTGTACTGAATACCAAAAAACTTAACCTTTTTTTAAAGTTCTGATTCAACTTCAAAATCAATGAAAAACTAAATATTTCCAACCAATAATTCGTAAATGAGGTATTATCGCATCTGTTTTAGTACCAGCTTGATCACCTCTTCTACAGAACTGACATCAGAATTGGCAGACAAGATACCTTTGAGTTGCTTTTCAACTGTGTTTTTAGGAAACCCTAATGCAACTAAAGCACTTAACGCTTCATCTCGCAGTGTATTGTTTTCATTTCCAATTAATATAGGCTGATCGCCACTTCCTTTGAGTATTTTGTCTTTCAGATCCAATATTAACCTTTTCGCTGTTTTTGGACCAATGCCTTTTACTTTACTGATTGCACCTACATTTTCATGTACGATTGCAGATTTTACTTCATCAGTGGTCATATAGGACATAATTACCCTAGCGGTGTTAGGCCCCACTCCCGAGACAGAGATAAGCAGAACGAATATTGCTCTTTCTTCATCATTCATGAAGCCATATAATGTCTGTCCATCATCGTTGGTATGTACATAGGTCAGAATTTTCACATTGTCCAGCTTTTCAAGCTCAGAATATGTATTCAAACTTACATTAACATGATACCCCACTCCATTGCAATCTACGTATACGTAAGTCGGAGTTTTAAGTGTCAATTTTCCATTTAAGTATGCTATCAAATTTCTTACAATTTTATTCTTCTAAAAACAACCGTGAACTCACTGGTTGATATCTTTTCAAGTTTGCTTTTGTTTCAACTAATAATTTATCAGGAGAAATACAAAGCAAAAACAAAAAAAATTAATAAAATATTAAAACATAATGTAATATGTAACAAGCTTTTTATCAGTCATAAATATCAAAATTGCAATATGTTTAGAAACTATGAATAATAAGTTGTTGTGATAGCAACTTTTTATGCCTTATGGCTCATCCAAATTCAAAAATGTTATTTTTGCTATATGAGAATTACAAAACTTATCGTTTTTGCATTTTTGGGCTTTGGAATTATGGGTTGCGGTGGTAGTGCCAAATATTCCATAAATCAATCTATTCCAGCTGGCCTGTGGAAATATGATAACCCATTGACTTATAATTTTGAGGTCGAAACTACTGAAACAGTTAATGATCTATTTCTTAGCCTTAATTATAGTACAGACTTCGAATATCAAAATTTATATGTCAAAATTGTAACAGATTACCCTACCAAAGAATCTATAGAAGATATAGTTTCACTTAATTTAACCAACGGTGCAGGTTCATTTTTGGGTAATTGTAATAGATCTACATGCACAATCGACATACTCCTTCAAGAAAATTTTCGATTCAATGAAAAAGGAAAGCATACAATTCGAATTTACCAACACAGTCGAGAGGCAGAATTACAATCTGTTTTTGGGGGAGAATTGAAATTATTTGAAAAAGCAAAGTCTTAATTAAAACTCGTTGCACGCCATTGATCATCAACTTGTGTAGTTACAGATCTATAGTTAATTATGAAATCTAAATTTCAATGCCTCTTAATGTTTAACTAAGAATGACAAATAGTTCCCCTAACTAGTCAGAGTTGGAAAGCAATTATTTGGTAGTACAAAAAAAAGAAATTTAATTGATTATATCCAATCAAATGCTTTTACGAAAGCAGTAAATAAAAATGGTAGTGGTACCCAAAACCATTCTGGCCAAACCACTAAAAATCCTATCGTAACCAATAGTGAAACGAAAAAATATACCCAGTAAGTTTTTGTGCTAGTAGCTGTTGCCATGATGCATTTATTAATTAGATTGCAAATGTAAATAATAATCTATTAATTATACTCTTCACTTTTTAAAAAATTGATGAATTGTATTCATTTTGTAGTTCAAACATCAATTTTTCACAAATAACCATCTTCCAATCTCTTTGAAAGAGACTTTTTTGCCATACATTAATATTCCGACCCTATAAATTCGTCCAGCTACCCAAGTCATAAAAATAACTGAGGCTATAAGAATTACAATAGATAGCAAAACCTGCCATAATGGTGGATCAAAAGGAAGCCTTGCTGGCATAAGGATCGGTGAAAATAATGGAAACATAGATCCGTATACTGCTAAAGATCCATTAGGATTGTTCAATACAGGAAATACTAGAGAAATAGCGATTATCACTGGAATGAATATTGGCATCATTAATTGCTGACCTTCGCCTAAATCATCTCCCATAGCTGACCCTACTGCAGCAAACAGAGATGAATAAATAAAATATCCTCCAAAGAAAAACACAATAAATGATGGAATGATTAACAGCCAGTTGAGTGACTTGATACCTACTAATAAATCTTTCATATCTGACTGAGACCCCATTTCGGCCAGTATTTCTCCGGCTTCTCCCATTCCTCCTGCACCTAGTGAAGGATCCGGTGTCATCGTTGCTCCGAAAACCAGCATGATTCCAAACAAGAGGATCATCCAAATGAATAGCTGAGTAATCGCTACAAAACCAACTCCCATCACTTTACCCAACATCAATTGAAATGGACGAACCGAAGAAATCATCACTTCTACGATTCGATTAATCTTTTCTTCCATAACACTCCTCATCACCATACTGCCATATATAAATATGACCATATACATCAGAAAACCCATCAAATAACTAAGAGCAGATGCTACACCTATGGACATCTTATTACTCTTATCACCTTCTTGATCTGACTTGACAGCATTGTCCAAGGTGACCTCCATTTCCAATTGATCTAAAGTCTCTTGATTAATATTAGATTTTGATATCTTATATTTTTTTAGCGCACGTGACATCTTTCTTTCTATCTGTTCTAGTGCAACGAGACTAAGTTTCTCTTTACTATAAAAATCAACTTTATGTTCTGTTGATGATAGATCAATAATTGGCGGCACATCTAGAAGTAAGTCATACCCTAATTTAGAGTAGGTTGTATCAATTTCATTGATAGGAAGTGTACTTATGTCAAAATCAAATTGACTAGTTGACAAATCATCCTCATTCAAGATTCCAGACTGATCCACTACAACTATCTTTTTTTGAGAATTCATCGAATTACTCGCTAAATAGCCAGAAACAAACATGATCAACCCAAAGCCAAGGGGTGTTAGTAAGGTTACTAGAATAAAAGACTTCTTTCTAACTCTCGTCAGATATTCTCGTTGTATGATTAACCACAATTTGTTCATTTGATTGGTATTTTTACTTCTGACTTCTATTAAGCTGCTTTACAATTTTACTCTTTACTCTTCCCAACTCTACTGATAAATATGTCATTTATGGACGGGAGAATTTCGTTAAATGAGTTAATTTCAGCACCATTCCCTATAAGTAAACCTAGTAGATCATTTGGTCTCATTCCATCATTCAATTTCACCGTAATGCTATCGTTTTGGCTCTCAAGAATTTGAAAATTAGCAAGCCCATTAATTCGCAATAACGAATTATCAAACTCCACTTTGAATAAGTTTTCTTTATGATCAATCTTAATCTGTGAAACGTTACCCTCTAGTATTTTTCTTCCATTATTGATTAAAATAATATTCTCACATACTTCTTCAACTTGCTCCATTCGATGAGTAGAAAATATAATGCTAGTTCCGTTCTGGTTGAGCTGATCAATTTCATCTTTTATAAGGTTAGTATTTATAGGATCTAGTCCTGAAAATGGTTCATCAAGAATAAGCAACTTAGGTTCATGCACAACTGTGGCAATAAATTGAATTTTTTGCTGCATCCCTTTAGAAAGCTCTTCGACCCTCTTGTCCCACCATGAGATAATGTCAAATTTATCCAGCCAAGAATGTAATTTCTGTTTAGCTTCCTTATAAGGCATTCCTTTTAACTGGGCCAGATACAAAAGTTGCTCGCCTACTTTCATCTTTTTGTATAGTCCTCTTTCCTCGGGCATATATCCTATTTGACTAGGATGATTAAAATTTATAGGCTCTCCATCTAACAACACTTGACCAGAATCAGCCATAGTGATAGTCGTTATAATTCTTATTAAAGAGGTTTTTCCTGCCCCGTTTGGACCCAACAATCCAAAAACACTGCCTTTGGGTACATCAAAGGATACATTATCTACCGCGGTATGATTATGATAGTTTTTAACAACATTTCTGAGAGATAAAATTGACATCGAATATTTTTTTTGCAATATGCAAATAATCAAAATGTTAAACTCCACAATTCGACAAAAAAAGGGTTCTCTTAGATGAATACAATCTTTATCTATATTGCCTTTTTATTGTTTCAACAAATATCAAAGAAATATATTAAAGAAAATACTTGCGTAATTTTGACATTTTTAACCATTGCTATAAAACGTATTGTCTTGTCATACAACATTTTGTATAAAAACACCCCAATTATTGTTATGAAATGTGAAAATATTCGGTTGAATATCAATAATTTGCATTTGGACAACAGGCAAATTGCAATATCTTTGCACTGTGAGTGTGAAGAAAATCATACTTAAGGGTGTTAGCGGGTAAACTTTGTTTGCCCGCTACTTTTTTACCTCCTGCATCACTATATTTCTCTTTGCTATAAGTTTGATTTAGCAAAAATGGCTTTGAAAAAATTACAACTTTCAAAGAGTTCCAAACACCATCTTAATTTTGAACAGATCTTTGCCGAAAAGCTGTATTTTAGTCTATAATTTATCTCTGTATTTACTTTAAATTCAAGAATTTTGACTATCAAATCAGGGCGAAATCTATCATTTCTATAAGCTTCTCTATCTTACACAATCAAAATACTCTCATATTTAACGAATTTATTTTTTAATTTTTGCAGCACTTTGAGTTTCGCCGGCATTACCCTATCAAATAATCAATAAATGAAACGACTTTTCATATTTCTTCTGACAGTAATTGCTATAGCACCAGGTTGTTATGAAAATATTGATAATACTCCAGCAAATCCAGATATAATAATTCAAACAACAGAGGTGTATGTTACCACCCGAATAAGTGGTAGTGCAGAAAATCAACAGGGTGAAACTATCTCTGATTATTATATAAATGTCAATGATATAGTTCAAGATATTCCTTCTGATTACTTTTTAATAGAATTGGATAAAGCTCGAAAAAAAGGACAAACGATCAGAGTATCAAAAGACGGAAACCAAATTGGTTTGAGAACAGAATTATTAGTGGAAAATGACATCAACCATATCAACATTAAAACACATGAACCATATATAACTGTGCTTAAAGAGAAGTCCAAAGCAGAAGTTCAGATAAATAAAGATCTAACTGCTGTTTTTACTGATACTCAATTTGATGAAATAAATGTAGAAAACATCAACATTACCTATATTGATATAAACCCGTCCATAAAATTAACTCCCGTAGGATATAACAAAGAATCTCATTTACTTGCTATAGATTCCAAGGGAGGATTCTACTTGACTGCAAGTGACGAATCTTCTAAAAGCCTAAATGTGAAGCCGGATTCACAAGTAAACCTTATAATAGGAGATCTAGAAGAAGGAATAAATGGATTGTTCGTACTTACTGAAGAAACTGACATCTGGGTTCTCGTTTCAGATGTATCTGCAAATACAGAAGTAGATATATTAGCGGAAGGCTATTATACTTTTGGTAAATATACAAAAGGTGTGTTTGTGGAAGGTGTGATAACTAAAGATGCGCAAAAAGTAGCCTATCAACCAATGCAATGGACTCATAATGGATTACAAAATGATATATGTGCAACAGAATATGGAAGATGGATAGCATTACTTCCAGAAAAAGAAACTGTAGCATTAGAACTTCTAAATCCATGCGACGAATCTCTTCAGTCAGAATCTATTGTACTAGGTAATAATGATTTAAATAATCAAGATCTCGCTATTACAAATTCAGAGTCTTATCAATATCTAAACACTAACGTGATAGATTGCGAAGGCAACACGGTTACTAATTCTTCGATAAATATAACAAGCATAAACTCTGATAATCATTATGTATTTTCTCAAGAAGGTCAAGAAAGGTGGATTGCAGTATGTGGTGACTTCACTATAGCAGCTTATGATGAAACTACCGCTCAAACTGGCACTGAAATTAGCTGGTCATCTAACTTAAATGAAACAATCGATATACTCAGCATATGCCCAGAATTTGCAGATGGATTCAGTTATTTCAAAATAAGGAATGATGAAAAAGCATATCCCGCTTTTGACTTTAAGAACGAAGGTGGCAAAACAATACTTAGCGCTAAAGGTGGCGAGATAAAAGTTATTTTTTCAGGAAATGAAGTTGGAATAATTGCGGAAGACCAAATACATATAGTTATTAATGATTCTACATTTGGAGCCAACGGATATTATGTGTTATGCGAGAACTCACCTCTTGGGTGTGGAATAAGTAATTTCCAAGTAACACATTATGATATTCAACAAAATGGACAAGTAAGAGTTAAATTTTCTGGCAAAATATGGATGCAAACACTAAATCCAACCTTGGCAGGCACTTACCCTATTGAAGGCATAATTGTTTCTAAGATCCAATAAAACAAATGAGGAAAGCTAACTATTAATAAATCAATCCCTGATAAAAACAATTGAAAGAAATACTCATCATACAAGGATGTAAGAAGAATGATAGAAAATGCCAGAAAGCATTTGTCGATACCTATTCTTCTTATCTTTTTGGAGTATGTCGTAGATATGTATCTGACCATGATTTGGCAAAAGATTGTCTTCAAGAGTCCCTAGTGCACATTTTACACAATATAAATAAATATGAAGCCACTGGTTCTTTTAAGTCATGGGCAGCAAGAGTGACAGCAACTCAATGTTTACAATGGATAAGAAGAGAAAAAAAACATATCAATTTTGACATAATGGAAGTCGTAGAACCTTCCGTAGATGAAAAAATATCATTCGAACTTGAAGCCCAAGATGTCATGAATTTCTTAGAGACACTAAATGATCGCTATAGAATAGCTATTAACATGTTTATTATCGAAGGGTATAGCCACAAAGAAATAAGTAAACACTTGGGAATTACCGAAAGTAGTTCTAGATCATTGGTCGCAAGAGCACGAAAAATGATAGTAGCCAAATTTTCTGAAAAATGTCCTTTAGAAAGTAATAAGAATGAAATGGTAACAAGCCTTACCACAATGAAAAAGATAAAGAAACTAGCATAAGATTTATAAGAATCAGAAGACTAGAAAGATAAAGTATTATGAAAGAAGATTTAACAAATAAAGAAATTGAGATCAAAGACATTGCCGATGGTATGTCATTTGAAATCGACACTGCCGATCTTTGGGCAAATATAGAACCAAACCTGCCACCCATTGACGATCGTAAAAATAGACCATTATGGTGGATGGCAGCTGGAGCATTTCTTATGTTCACTTTACTTGGTGGAACATACAGCTATTTTTCAGAAGACAAAATCACTTCTAGTGATAAAATTGAATTTGCTCTCACGCAGCAAACGATCGCTTCTAGTAAAATCGAAATTGAACAGAAATTAACACAACCTCAAGAAAGTAAGCCCGATAAATCGTCAAATGTTACACAACAAAAAAATTCTAATTTAAATAAGCACACCGACACACCCATTACCAACTATGACGATGGACATAGTCACGATAGAGTGGATAATAGTAATAACATCAAAACTAAAAATGTAGCGAATGTTATCACTGTTATCCAACAACCAATGACAGAAAATAGTAGCTCAATGAGAGCTGTTTTTGAAAAAGAAACTAAGCTTATGGAAATTATCTATAATAGTCCGATCCAAGCCATACAAAAGATTGCTCCCCCTGTAGAGGAAAGATCACAATTACAGGGCATCTCAGCTCTCAATATGTTAGCATTAGGAAAAATAGAGAATTCCAATATATTATCA
Organism: uncultured Saprospirales bacterium; assembly: GCA_963975265.1. Taxonomy (GTDB): domain Bacteria; phylum Bacteroidota; class Bacteroidia; order Chitinophagales; family Saprospiraceae; genus CAJXUU01. The sequence goes on along the minus strand of CAXBGT010000053.1, from coordinate 9,800 downwards.
ATACCGTCACCTATCATAGAACCACTTAAGTCAGATAATTGGCAGACGTTCTGGCAATTCAGTTCAGGAATCAATACTTCAGATAATAAAATATCATTTATCGATGAGGAGCTTACATTTGATCCTCAATTTGATAGAGAACAGAATCTTGTGGGACTATCTAATTCAATCCATTATGGGCAGGAGAACAAGAATGGATGGAGAGCATTTGGGGGTTTATCTCATATAAGATCAACGATTAGATATAGTAATTTTGAAGAATTGGTATTTAGGACCGAAGAAACAGGAGTAGAATCAAAAACTATCGATCAAAATGGAAATGAATTTGAAACTCTTGGACAAATCACAGTAACTAGTATCACTCAAAATGACATCGTCTGGCATAGAAATCATGATTATGTCAACTTAGAAATAGGTTTTGGCAAAAGACATTCACTGTTAGAAAGGTTATCACTTGTGACTGATGTATCTGCAGGTTACAATATTTGGTCTAGTCACGATGGATATTATTTTGAAAAAGAAAATCCAACAATTACAAAATTTACAAAATCTGAAAGTCACCCTTATCAAAATAAAGGAATAGCATTAGTTGGTAAGCTGGGAATAGAATACGATTTAGGTAATTTCTCAATCGGACTTTCTAGCAATTATAACCATGGGCTAGGCAATGCAACAAAATCTAATAATTATTATCAAATCAAAAACTCCCACTACGGTGTACAACTTGGCGTAGTATACAGACCGTAACGGGAGAGATTCAAAAATCTTTTAAAACTTAAAACTATGAAAAAAATTCAACGACTCATCATGTTTATTTGCTTGTTCCTAATTATAGGGCTCGGGCATGCTTTTGGACAGGACCCAGCTATTATCTGCCCATCAGACATAACAATATCAAGTGATGCAGACTATACAGATACTGGAATAACGGGTGTGGCCGCTGCATACGATATAAATGGCGCAGTAGATGTAGAATTCAACGATATCATTATTAATTTAGATATAAATAACGAAGGATTCGTAAGAAGAAGATTTAATGTAGTAGATCGCGCTGATATTTTTTGTGATCAAACGATCAATGTAGGAACTACTCAGCTTAATTGTAAGGAAAATGTAGTAGCGGTTATAACTTCTAGTTCAGTAGCCGATGCTTTTTTCGTAAAAGTATATCCAGAAACGTTAGCATCATCATACCCACAAAACGGAAGCCTTCAAGCTTCAAGAAATGGTGTATTCTACGAAGACTTTATCACTTTTGATTGTTGTGATATAGGAACCAACACTTTCTTTGTAAAATCTATAGATGAAACAGGTACCATAGAAATATGTACTGGTTTGATTACAATAGAAGATAAACTTGCGCCTGTCCTGATAGCTCCACAGCCGGTATATTTAGCATTATTTGGTGAAAGTAGTGTTGAATTAACATTAGATATGTTATCTAATTTTATTTATGATAATTGTGAAGTAACTTCTGGCACTTTTTCACAATCACAATTTAATGAAATTGGCATCTACAATGTAGATTATGTTTTATCTGACTTATCAGGTAATACGAGTCAAGGAAACATTTCTGTTAGTGTAGTCTCAGGAAATACAATAGTCTGCAATAACGACGTCAACGTATCATTGGACGAAGAAGGAAAAGCTCGAATCACTCCTGATATGATATTAGAAGGTGCTGTTCCAGCAAATGGAAACTACAAAATCTCTATCAATGGAGGCCCATTTAACAAAATAGGAGTAATGACTTGTAGCCATCAAGGAATTGAAAATGAGATAGCGATTAAAGAAGAAACAACAGGTAACCAATGTTGGGCTACAGTAATAATTGAAGACAAGCTACCTCCCGCTTTAAATATTCCTTATGAAATCCATCTAATTCTTAGTGCTAATTCAGATGCAATATTGATTGCAGAAAAACTAGACAAATTTACAACTGAAAATTGTGATATTGTATCTCGAACTTTATCACAAAGCGCTTTTTCAGCTGAAGGAACATATCAAGTTACATATACAGTAGTTGATGGCTCAGGAAATGCAAGTACACAGGTTTTTGAAGTTATAGTTTCATCGATTTTCATACCCGCTTGTATTAACCATACGTTAATAACATTAGATGATGATGGCACAAAATTAGTCGATTACTACAATTATGGTCTTGAAAGTTATTTTTATTTAAATGGAAACATTACCGTTGGCATTGGAGACTCTACTGATGAACCAACAGAGTTTTTTGAAGAAATAATGCTAGATTGTTCTCATGTTGGGCAAGAACTAACAATTGGTTTCAAAGATGAAATTTCGGGAAAGTATTGTTGGGGACGGCTGACGGTAGTTGACAATAAGGCGCCTACTCCATATGCACAAAGCGTCATTTCTGCTTCGATGAATGGAGCTGAACCATATGTGTTAGATCCTGCTCTAGTTGACCTTGGTAGTTTTGACAATTGTGGAGGAGATGTATCAATGATTGTTTCTCCAAATACATTTTATGCTCCTGGCACTTATTCAGTGAAATTAAGAGTTTATGATGAGTCTGGTAATTCTGATTTTGCAAACTCTACTTTAATTCTAGAACAAGGAGAAGGGATTCCATTAGAGTGCGTTGGTTTATCGACAGCCTTGTCAGATCCATGGGGTCCTACAACTCTTTGGGCAATAGATTTTGTATTAAATCCTGATGATTTTGATTCATTTACAATGTCTACAAATCCCAATGGTCCATATACAGAGACTATTGATTTCGATTGCTCACAATATAATATAAATGAACCGATAGAAGTCTATATTTTGGGACTGAATGAAGGCGTTTTATCTTCATGCACTGTTCAACTTACACTCGTAGATAATGTTTCTCCAGTCGCTGTTGCTAAACAAAATATTATATTAAACTTAATCAATGGTGAAGCAATCTTAACTCCTGATTTAATGGATAATGGAAGTTATGATTTATGTGGAAGTGTTACACTATCAGTAAGTCAGACATTATTTACAACAGCACATTTAGGAGAAAATCAGGTATTTTTAACAGTTACAGACGAAAGTGGAAATGACAATCAAACATGGAGTTACGTCACTGTCATTGACGATGGAGATGGATGTGCAGTTAATAACATCATCTTCCCAACAGATATTTCCATTACTGATTCTGATGGAGAATTAGAAAATCTCTCTGTAGAAAATCTGCAATCTTTCTACAACTTCACTTATGAACAAGTATACCCTTACACTGTCTCACTATGTAATAATATCAATTACGTCTATGAAGATCAATTTATCAGTACGGCATCAGGCTATAAAGTAATCAGGACATTTACTGCCTTGGACTGGCTCACAAGCTCAGTAAAAACGAAGGTTCAGATTATTAATCTTTTTACCTTACCAAATACTACCCTTGCATGTAATGATAATATTATCATAAATGTTGAAAATGGAAGTGTGCAAATGTTCCCAGAAGATTGCCTAGAAGGGACTAACTACGATTACACTACCATGGTGTTGGCTATCCAAAATAATGGTAACAATATCCCCGATAATATAATTACACAAAATTATGTTGGACAGACGCTAGAATATGAAGTTACTGATACTACATCAGGAAACTCATGCTTTGGAACAATTACGGTGATAGATGAAGATGGAGGTTGCCCAATTCATTTCGAGGATATTTCATTCCCGCTACCAACTATATACTTAGCAAACGCTGATGTTGATCCATCAGAATATACGCCACAAAATTTAGTGGCTAATTATGGCTTCGATGTTTCAGAAGTAGAAATTACTGTAAATACAAATTGCTCTGATGCAATATGGGGATATAGTTATGACGATACTGTTTTTAACTACACCGATGGTAATTATAAAATAGTAAGAGAATTCACAGTTATAGATTGGAATACTTATAATCCTGGTTCAATGGATGGTATTTGGACATTCACCCAGACAATAAACGTAGGAATCAATCCTAACAACCTAATATGTGATGTATTACCAAACAGTGCTCCAGCTGGAACTTGTGACACTGGTCATAGTTTGGACGACGATGTTGAATGGCCATCTGATCTTTCAATTGCTGATTATAGAATAACTCCTGACGGATTGATAGAATTCTCTAATGTCGAAGAAAAAGATGCTAGACCTATATTCTTCAATACTCCTGATGATTACACAGCTACATATGTGGATCTACTAGTAGAACTTACTCCTTCAACACTTACAGTAGCCAGAATCTGGAAAGCCGTGAATATTCAATATGATTTAGTATGGCATTACAGTCAGACAATTGTCGTAGATTTTTCAGGGTTCGAAAATCTAGTGTCCGTAAATACAGCAACTGATCGTGCAGTACCTGGAGTGATTTTCAATAATAGTGTTGAAACAAATATGGAGGGTGAAGCTCAAGTTCTAGGTGATATTATCTCTATAAACTTTGAAGACGAAGTACTGAATGGTATAAATGTAAGAGATCTAATATTGATACAAAGGCATATTCTTGGTCTTGAAAATCTCGATGAAAGGCTAGTTATTGCATCAGATGTAAACTCAAATGGAGAAGTTACAGCATCGGATATTATAGATTTAAGGAAAAGAATCCTAGGAATCACTGATCAATTACAATGGAACTTCATAGATACTCAAATAGGTAATGGGTCGCTAATTCATCCTAAAGCATCCTATACAGCTTACAAAAAAGGAGATGTCGATGATAGTGCTATACTTCCTGGAGATGAAGAGCTTCCTATTACAGCGAAATTAACAATCGAAGACAAAGTTCTGAATAATGGTGAGACATACCTGATTCCAGTATCCATTGAAGGACAAGAGCCTCTTATGGGTATGGAGATAAGATTGGGAATCAATACTGATTTGTTAGAAATCATGGAAACTGGCGGTATTGAAAATAATTTGGGATTTGAATCCTCGAATTATCATATGACAGGGGATGGTGAATTAGCTATCATATTACATGATCACCTAAATGCGAAAGATCCGTCGTCTGATGTCAACAATGCCGTAGTCTATATTCGATGTACTGCAAAAGCTAATATCCTTCTACATAATGCTATCAGTGTATCCAACAGAAAATCGTATGCCGTAGACGAGAATATAGAATTGTATGTAGTAGGTGGAGAAATAGAAAATGTAATCACAAATACAAATAGTCCAGAATTGGCGTCCATAAAGATTTTTCCTAATCCAACAACTGACTACTTAAGAATAGATCAAAGTGGTGTCTCTGTAAAAGGAGATTTAAGTGTATCAATACTCAACACTCAAGGTCAGTTGATTATCAACCAAACAAGTGATATTGTAGATGTCCAAAACTTAAGTCATGGGATGTATTATTACAGAATCACTATCGGAGAATATGAAACGAAAGGAAAATTTATAGTAATAAGATAGAACTACAAGATTTCGAAAACAGTTTTTATAACCGCGCTTCTGAAAAGAGGCGCGGTTTCTATTGGTGAAACTCTACCTTGAAAAATAGCGAAGCTGCGCAATAAAGATAGATAGTTGAACTAGTCCCGCTGTTCGCGGGATATTAGGTTTAATACCTTGATACTTGCATCAATTTTTTAGATTCCAGAGCTTGCCTCATGGTTGTACCTGTTACTTTAAAAAAAGAAAGGTTGTTTAGTTTTAATTAAGGAGAGATGTCATGTTCAACTGCCCCCACGTTTCTTCATTTTCTTTCTTTTCTTCTTAGAAAACAGGTTAGATTTTCCTCTTTTTTTAGATAACCCTCCATCTTTATTGGTAGGTGCACTATATTTTTCCTCCAGTCCACACCCTTCTTTTGTTTTACAACTCGTCATCGAAGTACTCATAGATAGCGCAAAAAACGCTAAAAGTCCAGTATATAAGGCTTTCTTTAACATAAGAATCAGGTTTTTATCAAAAAATATTTTTCCAAAGATACAGAATGATGTTTATCAATGCAACAAAATGATAATGAATGACTTAGTATATAATTTTTTGTAATATTTAACATTCTAACCCGCGCTAAAAGCCCGTATTTATTGAGTCTTCGCAATTATTTTTACATATAAAATTTGTTTATATATCTTAGTTAGTCTACTTTTGCGTCATTAATAATTAACTCATTAAATATTATACTAATATGAACAAAGGAGATTTAATCAGTGCAGTAGCAGAAGGAGCAGGAATCACTAAAGCACAAGCAGGTGATGCAGTAGCAACAGTTTTCGGTGCAATACAAGGTACTTTGAAAAGTGGAGATAAAGCTGCATTTGTTGGCTTCGGTACATTTTCAACATCTGTAAGAAAAGCGAGAGACGGAAGAAACCCTCTTACTGGTGCTACTATCAAGATAGCTGAAAAAACAATGGTAAAATTCAAAGCTGGTAAAGCTTTAAGTGAGTCTGTAAACTAAGAAACACTTAATTGGATTTATCCAACAGAAATTTTATTGAGAGGATATTCGCTTGCGGGTATCCTCTCTTTTGTTTCTGTTTAATAATGGATTTTATACGACAGGAATCATATTTAGATGCAATTGATCACATCTTTTGAAGCGATCAGGCCAAGATCTTCAGTCTCGTTTTTGGAATAGTAGTAAAAACGATCATTCTATCCTTCCCTTCCTAACTGTATTTGGTGGCATCTTCTTCCCAAAGTGCTGCACCCAATATCTACCATGAGTAGCTACTGCCATCTCATTTACTTTGGGATTCATGAGCATTTTGCAATGACTCCTGCTTTCCAGCCAATCTTGAAATACTTCATCAAATGATTTTTGTCCTTCACCCAGGTTTTCTCCTGCAACTTGCCAGTCATAACCATAGGTTTCTAATCTATCTCCTATGTCATCTCCATCTATGGAATAATGTGCAAAAAAATTGTACCGAGTCATCTCCTTAGCATGACCTAGAGCGGATTTATATAGAGTATCATTCCATTTCAGAGGTATGGTTGCGGGCATATATTTTCTACCACAAAAGCAACCCGTGCTCCTCAACCTATTTACTTTCTTCAACATCTTAGCATTGTAGGTATCATTTAGATACATATCCACTTTCTCTGTCGAATAATCTGAAGGAAGAAAAAACAAAATTGCGATATAGAAATTGATCCAATGCATGCAGAAGAAACGTATTTAACTAATTTAATGTTTTCATTTTTATCTTACTAATTCTGCTGACTTAAATCAGCTATCAAGTTTGTACAAGCTAAATCTAGAAGGTCATACACTTCTTGAAAATCACCAGTATAATATGGGTCAGGAACCGCCATGTTAGAACCAGGATGTGCATAGTTCAACATTATTTTCACTTTCTTTTCTTGTGAACTATCCCTTGCTAGCTGAACTATATTCTGGTAATTTTCTGAATCCATCGCTAATATAAGATCAAATGCATCAAAATCTCTAACAGAAAACTGCCTTCCTTTTTGATTGGTAATATCTATCCCATTCTCTTTTGCAATTACTATCGATCCTTTGTGAGGCCTTTCACCGATATGCCAACTACTTGTTCCTGCGGAATCAACTGTCCAATCTAGGTTTGCAATTTTTAATTTAGACTCCAGAATCCCTTCTGCCAATGGAGATCGACAAATATTCCCCAAACACACCATTAATATCTTCATAAATTCCTTTTAGAGACAAACAACAGATCAATTAGTTGTCAATTCAATTAACACCCCTTCTTTTAACGCAAATGGCGAGACTAAGAGTCTCTTTGGTTTGATTATTTCTATCGCTCTACTTATTAATATCATAGCAACCACTGTCAATTTCACTCGAGACTTAGGTAACCCATCCATTTTCATTCTATCTGCAAATGTAGAAGAAATGATCTTTTGTGAAATAGAATGAAAATCACCCAATCTCACTTCTGTCATGCTATTTGACGAGACCTCTGCTCCATTCATGCTCTGAATGACTTCAAATGAACCCGAGGCACCTATGATGGCACCAATTGGCTTATTTGAAATGATAGCTTCAAGAGATGAGAGTTCTTGATTTATGAATTTGTTGATTTCATCTATATCTTCCTTCGTGCAAGGGTCAGATAAAATAATATGGTTGTGCAATACACCAACACCAACATCGTAAGAGGCTGACCAAATTAATTCATCATTTTCTACTAAAATAAATTCTACACTTCCACCACCAACATCCATAATGATTTGGGGCTCATCATAAGAAACCATCAATTTACTTACCCCTTTAAATATTAATTCAGCTTCTCGCTTACCGTCAATTATTTCAATTTCTAGCCCCAATCGCTCTTTGACTAGCTGACAAAAAACCGAACTATTACTTGCAGATCGTAATGCTGAAGTACCTATAACTGAATATTGGCTTATATCGTATTGTTTCAGACTTGCACTAAAATTGACCAATGCCGCCAATCCTCTTTCCATCGCCTGATCACTTAGCTTCTTAATGCCATCCTCTGCAAGACCTACAAATGCTCTTTCTTTAAACAAAATTTCGAAACTGCCATCTCTGTTTCTGTTCACGATCAATATGTGAAAGGTATTAGAGCCAAGATCTATGACGCCAAGTTTACTTCCCATTTATGGCTTTATTCTTGATTTGATCAGATTGGTTGATAATATTCGTGTAGAACTTCATCCCTTCCTCTGTTAACTTGTTAGCATAGATGGGCTTCTCGTCTTTGAGAAATACATATCCATAACAACCATCTGAAAAATACAGATCAGCTTCATGGACTATATCCCCATTAATCTGAAAAAACTCTCTTCCTATGGGCTTACATGTTGTAGGTAAATTATCTAGGACCCCAGAAGATATTAATTTCAAATTGGCATGAATGCTTGGTTGATTGTCTTGACTGATCGAAAAAGGAAGATCATAAAATATATAGTCAATAAAAGTAGCTTCCCGAAACAGTCGTTCCATTTCAACTTGAGGAAGACTAGGTAACAAAAATTTGGATTCTGTTTTAGTAGACACCTCTGGAATTGCTGCCACTGCAGATTTCTTCTTTTGGTCTGAATTGCAAGACATAATTAGCACCACTCCAACAAATAAAATAATCGATCTTATCATTGCTATTTTTTGATTAGTTCGCAAAGTAGGCTTTTATGAATTAACTAGAAAGAATACTCCGTACGAATGGTGATCCAATAGCTAATCGCCTTACTTTCTAGAATACTATTGAATGCACGACTATATCTCACGGTTGTACCCAAATGTCGAGTAAACATATAATCCACACCCAATAAATAACCAATATTATTCCGATTATAGGTATCAATGTCATTGCTCACCGCTCCATTAGAAGAGTCAACCGCAAACAAATAAGAGAAATTGAGCCCTGCATGAGCTTTTACCTTATGATATCCTTCATCCGCAATAAACCAGTCCATAATATTGGCATAAACAGGTATTTCTAAATATTTCAGATCTGTAAAACTAACCGATTGACTCCCAAATCCAAATCCATCAATACTTCCTCTTTGACTGAAAAGCATTTCCAGATTAATATCGACATTATCTCTTATCGGATATGCTAATTTGACACCCCCAGTCCAACCTAACTTACTAAACCCTGCCAATTCGTCCCCATCGATCTGTGCTAGATTTAAACCAAATACTGCACTCCCCTTGAATCGCTGTGCATCCACAGTGGATAAGCCAACTAAAAAGAAAACAAGAAAGACAGGTAGTAACCTTTTTGAAAATTGAGTAATATTAAAATCCGTCATATATATGATTATCTTATATTTGTGCTAGAATATCTAAAAGTCACAATGCTAAACTTCACAAAGACAACGCTTCATAAGTTAGAAATGATCTTCCA
>CAXBGT010000052.1:0-26659 GCA_963975265.1 uncultured Saprospirales bacterium | reverse complement strand
CCCAATGATATAGCATCTATAGAAGTGCTTAAAAATGGATTTGCGAAAGCTCAATATGGCGCTCGTGGATCTAATGGGGTGATAATTATAACAACTAAGAAACATACTGTCGATTCTTTACTTTCGGTTCAGTATCATGGTACATTTGGAATAAGTAATGCTACTAAAGATATCAATGTATTAACGACAAATGAATTCGTTTCGAAAGGTGGGGTGGACCTTGGGTCAGATTATAGCTATTTGTCTGAGATTGAGAGAGTTGGTATATCTCAAGCTCATTGTGTATCTCTTAGCAATGGAATCAAAAATTATAACTATAGGATCTCTGGTAACTACAGAAATACGAAAGGAACATTAAAAGAATCTGGTTTTCATCAATTTAACGGATCTGGAAATTTATCTTTTAACTTATTTGAGGATCGCCTTAATATTAATTTAAATGGTCTGGCAACAAAAAAACAACAAGATCTAAGTTTTAGAGAGGCATTTAGATATGCGGTTACGGCGAATCCTACAACTCCTATCTTTGCAAAAGATTCTCCTTTTCCATTCAATGGCGCTACGTACGGAGGTTATTTCGAATCTTTAGGCTTATTTGCTGCATATAATCCTGTGGCTATGTTGGATCTTAATGAGCGAACTAACGAAGTTGTTTCTTATCTGTTTTCAGGTAATGCAAGATATCAAATATTCAGAGGCTTAGAATTAGGAATTCAGTATGCCGCTCAAAATAGAAATGTAGAATTCAAAGAGTTTGGTCAAGAAACTTCATATTACTTGGGAAGAAATTTTGCTGGTGTTCGATCAGGATTTGGGACTATCAATTCGGTTGATAATGAATTTGTATTTAGTGATTCTTATATTAAATATCAAGGTAAAATTAAACGAATCGCCTTCAAATTACGCGCAGGTTACAGTTACCAAGATTTCGGATCTGAATCGACTTCTTTCTCCTATGCGTGGCCGGATTTGGCACCTATATCTGGAGTTGAAATTAGAAATGAGAGTAATAAGTTAATCTCTTTTTATAATAATGTTAGCTTAATTAGAGACGATAAGCTGTTCCTTGATTTTGGATTAAGGTATGAAGGCTCATCCCTACTTGAAAGAGATTCCAAATGGCAGTTATATCCTTCAGCACAGATCTCATATGACCTTGGTGGTTTCATGGATAGTGAAGAGGATCACTTTTTGCTATCTGGTGGTTTTGGGGTTACTGGTTCGCAGAATGATATTTATATGCCTAATCCTGTAAGTTCTTTCGTACAATTTTTAGTAGAGAAGAACAGTGAGTATGACTTAGCTGTCAATTATTCAAATAGTAATTATCAAATCGGTTTTGAGGTGTTTTCTAGAGTTTCTAGCAATGTCAATATCAATAATATCGCACCTTTTCAAGATCCTTATACCAATATTTCTACTAGAGGTTTTGATTTATCAATAGGAGCTAAATTAATCGATAGTGAGAATATAAAATATACTTCAAATATACTTTTGTCTACTTACAAATCTATAGTAGATTTTGAGTTCGAAATTGCATATGCAAACCCTGGATCTCCTGGTTTTGGAAGTGCATCTTTATTAAGCATTGGAGGGGGGGGCGAGTTTGGTCAGATATACGCCCCTGTTTTCGAAGGGATAGATGCTGATGGCTTTACGATTTATAAAGATGTAAATAATGACGGACAAATAAATGTGTTTTCTCCAGGTGAGGAAAATTCAGATTATGATGTTGTAGGTAGTGCAATTCCTGATTTTGAATTGGGCTGGCAACATAATATTAAAGTTGGTAGTTATGATATCAATGTACTATTTCGTGGTGCGTTTGGGCACAGTTTGATCAATCTCAACAGAATGTTCTATGAGAATAATCCTGTTTTTAACGAATTTTATAATAGTGTCATTACTAGTAAAGCGGTCGAGGGTCTCAATGAGGCTAGATACTCATCACTCTATATAGAAGATGCTAGTTTTGTGAAATTAGATAATCTGTCTATATCAAGATCTTTTCTAGTCGGCAATGATGATCGGATGTTGAGCCTATCTCTAATTGGGCAAAACTTGATGACGGTCACCGGATATACAGGAGCAGATCCAGAACCATCATTCTATGATCAGGATGGTAGTGGATATTTTTCTCCAGGGATTGATAGAAGAGCAAGTTATAGACCGTCCCGTACAATATCAATCGGTGTCAAATTTGATCTAAATTAGAACCAACAAACCATTAATATTCATAAATTAATAGATCAGCGGTGATATAATGTAAATTATCGAATGATTCGAAATCAAGGAAAAGAATTGCATCTGCACCTCTTTCTTTGGCCTCACAAATCATGGATTCTTTCATGTCATCCAGAGATAAGGATTCATCATTTTCATTGTTAGCGTTCATTTGACCCATGATCGAAAAGTATTCATCAATATCATTTGGAGAGAAGTAAACATCCACATTGTCAGTCGAATCGTAATCATTTCCTAGGTAATCGATATTAGGAGTTGTACAAGAACAAATAGAAATTATCAATGCAAAGTATAAATATTTCATAGTACCGTTTAGATTTAATTATCTATATGACGGTCGAACCAATTAAGAATACTTATGTTAGATACCTATTTATAATGTATTTAACTATTTTCTAAAAATATGGTTAATTCTGACAAGTCTATATTTGAGTACCAAGTACCTCCATTTGTTCAAGTGGGAGCTGTTCTTATTACGATAACAGTTTTTATATTAGTATCGAGTGGCGCAGGGGCTATAGGCATTTTAGATGTAGATGGCGGCACACCATGGCTAATTGCCGTTTCTTTGACGTTCTTTTTTACAATAGGGAATAGTATAATGAGTCTTGCAGCTGACGATCAGAATAAATATTTTTGGCAATCTATACTAAGTTATGTTTTATTAGCATTTTTAGGGGGGAGTATTGCATATCTGGCCTCAGGAGAGTCAATGGATATTTATGGTTCTTATAGATGGCTGTATGTAATGTTTGCTATTGGCCATTTGTTTTTCCTAACTATTGTAAGAACGATGCGTAAAATCGTAGATATTGCCAAGAAACAGGATAATAGATTGAGGGGAGAAGACTAAAACTTCTCTTATTATTAATTAAATAGAAATATGAATAAGATTATTGTAATGTTGATGCTTATGAGTTTCATGAGTTGTAAAAGTAATTCTCAACAAGGAAATACCGAATCACCTAATTCCGAAGAAATAACATCTGGATCTGAGCTTGAAGTCGAGAAACGTGCTACAGAAACAAACTTTAAAAATTCTAAAGGTGAGGTCATTGCGAAAATAGTAAAATCTCCTGAAGAGTGGGCAGCTGAGCTAGGCGCGCAAGAGTACTATGTGATTCGAGAAAAAGGGACAGAAAGATCTTTTACAAGTAGTTTATTGAAAAATAAAGAAAATGGTGTTTATACATGTGGAGCATGTGATTTACCTCTTTTTTTAAGTGATACGAAGTTTAAGTCTGGTACAGGATGGCCCAGTTTTTACCAACCTATAGATAAAGAAGTAATCCTTGAAGATACAGACTACGATTTAGGCTATGCGCGTACAGAAGTATTATGCCGCAGATGTGAAGGCCATCTTGGTCATGTTTTTAAGGATGGTCCTAAACCAACTGGGTTAAGATATTGTATCAATGGAGTAAGTCTTAATTTTGAGAAGTCTAAGTAAATTAATCATGGTAACTCAAATTGTTAAATAATTTTTCATTCGAGATTTAGATAGACTATATCATCAAATACCTCGTTATCAAGATGAACAGAAACTTTGGAAAGTAGAAGGAGAAATTACGAATAGCGCTGGAAATCTAGCACTTCATCTGATTGGTAATTTAAATACATTTATTGGAGCTGAATTGTGCTACACTGGCTATGCCAGGGATCGTAAAGCTGAATTTGGTGATAAAGATGTCCCGAAAGAGAACATCTTACAGGATATTAAGATGGTTAAACACATGATCGTGACAGTTATTAATTCGATGACTGAAGCTCAATTGGATGAAATATATCCCAAAATTGTTTTTGAAGAACCCATATCAACCAAGTATTTTTTAATACATTTAGCTACTCATTTATCCTATCACTTAGGCCAGATCAACTACCACAGAAGGCTATTTGATGTTTAAAACCATTATTTAAATTCTTCCGGGTTCATACTCTGATTTCTCCTTTTTCGATCTATTTGACTCATTCGTAGATAAATTTGTCCCCCACGAATAAAAAAAATCATATTTGTGGCTGTTTGCACGCTAAGAATTGTAATACAATTTTAGTTTTGCAGCAATTATTAGTTAATCGTAAAATCAGGGTCAAACTAGAATTGACTCAACCAATCTAAAACGTTATGAAAAAAACTTTTCTATTAATGTTGTTTGCTGTTGTAAGTGTTGCGCTTTCAGCTCAAATGAATAAGGTCGAATTTCAAGAATATACTCTTGATAATGGACTGCATGTAATTTTACATCAAGATAAGTCTACACCTATTGTAGCTGTTTCAATTATGTACCATGTAGGTTCAAAGAATGAAAAGCCAGACAGAACAGGGTTCGCACACTTTTTTGAACACTTATTATTCGAAGGAACTGAAAATATCGAAAGAGGTGAATTCGATAAGTATGTAGAAAATGCCGGGGGTACATTAAATGCCAATACTTCATTTGATAGAACATATTACTATGAGATCCTTCCTTCTAATCAATTAGAATTAGGTTTATGGTTAGAGTCAGAAAGATTACTTCATGCTAAAGTTGAAAACAAAGGTGTTGAAACTCAGAGAGAAGTAGTAAAAGAAGAAAGAAGACAAAGGATAGATAATCAACCTTATGGATCTATTCTACAAGAGTCTATGTCTAGAGCATTCACGAAGCACCCATACAACTGGCCTATCATTGGTTCTATGGAGCACTTAAATGCTGCAGAAGAAAATGATTATAAGCAATTTTACAATGACTTTTACACTCCTAATAATGCGATCTTATCAATTGCAGGAGATATTGATTACGATCAAGCAAAAATATGGATCGATCAATACTTCGGTAAAATTCCTGTAAAAAATCCTAATGTATACAGACCTACTGTTGTAGAACCTGAACTTGGTGGAGAGGTAAGAGATACTATATATGATAATATCCAATTACCAGCTGTTGTAATGACATATAGAATACCTGCACAAGGAACACCTGATTATTATGCGGTTTCTATGTTAGGTACATTATTGTCTCAAGGCCAATCATCAAGGCTGTATAAAGCACTTGTCGATGAGGAGCAAAAAGCTGTATTTGTTGGTAACTTTCCACTTGGTCTTGAAGATCCAGGAGCGGCAATAGCATTTGGTATTGCTAATATGGGTGTTGATATCTTAGAAGTAGAGAAATCTATCGATGCTCAAATAGCTAGAGTTCAAAATGAATTAATTAGTGATACTGAATTCCAGAAATTGAAAAATCAAACTGAAAATGATTTTATCAGTTCTAATTCTAGAATTGCTGGGATAGCGGAAAGTTTAGCGAATTATAAAATGTACTTCGGAGATACGAATTTAATAAACACCGAGTTGGACAGATATCTTGCTGTGACAAAAGAAGACATCCAAAGAGTTGCAAAGCAATATTATAATACGAATAATAGAGTAGTCCTTCATTATCTTCCTCAACCTGTAAATCCATAAGAAGGAGTAATAATTCAACATCTATTAAATAGAACCAACAATAAATAAATAAAAATGAAAAAATATACAATATATCTGTTGTTCATGGGAGTGCTTTTCATGCAGTGTAGCAAGAAAACTACTGATGGGATGGTAGACAAAACGGAAGTTGTGAAAGATGCAACCAACGATATTGCTTGGAGATCTGGAGCACCTACACCCGGAGAAGCGAGAGCTATCCAACTAGGTAAGGCGAATTCTTTTGATCTGAGTAATGGATTAAAAGTAATCGTAGTAGAGAATCACAAAATTCCAAGAGTATCATACCAATTGTCATTGAACAATGACCAGATATTAGAAAAGGATCAAGTAGGTTATGTAGCTGTTGCTGGATCACTAATGGGAACCGGTACTAAAACTAAATCAAAGGCGGATATCGATGCTGCAATCGATTTTATTGGTGCTAGCCTCAATACTTCAGGTAGTGGTGTGTTTGCAAGTGGTTTAAAGAAGCACTCAGAGAAACTTTTGGAACTCATGACAGATGTACTTTACAATCCTTCATTTCCAGAAGAGGAATTCCAAAAAATCAAAACACAAACAATTTCAGGTTTGTCACAAACTGCTACCAACGCAGATGCTATGGCAGGGAATGTAGCCTCAGTCTTGAATTATGGTACAAAGCATCCCTATGGAGAAATCCAGACTGAAGAAGATGTAAACAATATGACGTTGGATAACATCAAGTCATATTATAATACCTATTTCAAACCTAACAATGCGTACTTAATCATAGTAGGTGATGTAACTCCAGAAGAAGCTAAAGCAAATGCTGAGAAATACTTTACTTCTTGGAAAAGTGGAAAAATACCAGCAACTAACTATGATGCACCTTCTGATGTAAAAGGTACTAATGTTGCTTTTGCAAATAAGGATGGTGCTGTGCAATCAGTAATCAGAATAACATACCCTGTCAACCTTAAGCCTGGTGCGGATGATCTAATCAAATCTTCTGTAATGAATAATATCCTTGGTGGTGGTGTATTCTCTGGTAGATTAATGCAAAACTTAAGAGAAGATAAAGCATATACTTACGGTTCTAGATCAAGCTTATCAGCTAACTCGTTAATTGGTAATTTTAATGCAGGAGCAAGTGTAAGAAACGCAGTAACTGATAGCTCTATCCATGAAATCTTATTTGAAATGGATGGATTGAGAAAAGAGCCGGTAACTGCAGATGATTTACAATTGGTTAAAAATTCTATGGCAGGTAGCTTTGCAAGATCATTAGAATCTCCTCAAACAATTGCTAGATTTGCTAGAAACACCTATAAATTTAATCTTCCTGCAGATTATTATGAAACATACCTTCAGAGATTAGAAGTAGTTACAATTGCTGATGTGCAAGCGATGGCACAAAAGTATATCAGACCAGAAAATGCAAATATTGTAGTTGCGGGTGCAAAAGATGAAGTAGCAGCAAACCTAGCAAGATTTGATTCTGATGGTGTCATTGATTTCTATGATGCATTTGGTAAGAAGCTTGACATGCAGGAGACAGCAATGCCAGTAGGGCTAGATGCTAAAATGGTAGTGTCAGACTATATTGATGCAATTGGTGGTGCAGCTAAATTAACTTCCGTTAAAACACTATTTTCTAAATTTGCTGCGGATATCATGGGACAACCTGCAGGAATGGAAACAGGCCTGAAAGACAGCAAAATGGCTTATATGGAAATGTCAATGAGTGGTAATGTCATGATGGAACAACGATACGATGGAGTGCAAGCCTCCATGGGTAGCATGGGACAAAGTCAAGTTTTTACTGAAGGACCAGAACTAGAATCTATAAAAGAACAAGCAATAGCATTTGGACAGTTATTGTACTTAAATGCTAATTCAGCTTATCAACTAGACCTTAAAGGAATAGAAGATGTGAATGGAGAGAAAGCCTACAAAGTACAAGTCACAAAGTCAAGTGGTGATAAGGTGTACGAGTTCTACAATGTGAAAAATAATCTGCTTGTAAGAACTGTTGCGACTCAAGATGGTCAAGGCGGACAGACACAGACTATTACTACAGAAATTGCTGATTACAAGGAAGTGAATGGAATTATGTTTCCACACTCTGTTACGATCATAGGAGCTATGCCTTTTCCTCTGGAGTTGAAAGCTGAGAGTATAGTGGTAAATGGTACGATCCCTGCTGAAAAGTTCAAAACGAATTAATAAAATGCGGAGATAGATAGTATACTAAAACAGGCTGCAAATTGATTTTTGTAGCCTGTTTTTTGTTTCTGTACTAAGGTGTTTTATGGAAATTTAGTCAAAGACAGGTTACTCATATATCTGATACTACTTAAGATGCTTACAGTTTATAAGCCGAAGAGTTTTGCGTTAGCAAAGTAGATGAATGCTGTTAGTTGAGCTTCTACGAAACAATTAAACTACGGCAATAAATTGTCGTAAACAATTAACAACCTCCTCTCAGAAATTTACTTTAATCTAATTTGATAAACCTACGTTTTTTCAGTTCGCACCATTTATAGTTACAATAAAGCGCTTACGCTAACGAAACCTCAATCTCTTTCTCTACATCACGCAACTTCACTTTGCACATCTTGATCAGTTCTGCTGCACGTTTTACCTCCTTGCCTAGTTCATCAAGTCCTATTTCTTCGTTTTGCATTTTCGCAACTATTGATTGAAGTTCGCTGTATGCTTTTTGGTATGTGTTTTCTGCCATGTTATTTACTTATTTTTGTGATTTTGGCCTCTGCGGAACCTTCATAATACTTTAGTATAATAGAATCATCGATCTCCAGTTCTTTGATATTGCTAATTGTTTTTTTGCCTTTCTGCAACATTACAAATCCACGTTTCAGTACATTTTGGGGATCGGCCATTTTTATGATCTTTTCCGTGTATGATATCTGTTCTGTCAACTCTTTGAGGCTATATTTTGCAGCTTGTTTGAGCAGCTCCTTAGTTTGATCTAATTGAAGCTGATGAGATCTAGTGATTTCTTTTGGTTTTAAAGCAACCATTTGCGTGATTTGCTCTAATGCTAGTTTATTATATTCTACTTTTTGTTTTGCTAACTGATTGATAACTTGCATAACTTGAAGTATCTCAGACTCGAATTGCATGTTCCTATCAATGATGAACGTTGCAACTGCTGTTGGAGTCTTTAATGCCGAAAATGATACCATATCAGCTACCGTGCTATCTATCTCATGGCCAATACCAGTAATTACAGGAATAGGGAAAGTGGCTACTTTATGTCCAATATTGTAGTTGTCAAAAGACGCTAAATCAAGTTTTGAACCACCACCACGAATTATTGCTACACAGTCATACTCTGTATGTTTAAGTTCTATAGTTTCTAGTGCTGCACAAACCTCTCGTTCCGTATTTGTACCCTGCATCGCTGCAGGAAAAAGATCTAGTTGGATATCATATCCATATTCGTTATTTGCAATCTGAGCTTTGAAATCTGCAAAACCTGCTGCTGTAGCCGAAGATATAACTGCTACTCTTTGAATGACTGCAGGAAGGGTAGTGAAGCTATTTTTCTCCATCACTCCCGCTTGCTTTAGCTTCTCAATTATTTTCTGACGAGCCATTTCCATTTGTCCTATGGTATAGCTGATATCGATGTCTTCTATATTGAGTTTGAGCCCGTATCGCTCATGGAATTCTACCGTTACTTTCAGCATCACCTTAGTGCCTTCAGTGAGAATAGCAGGTAACAAATCGCCAAGCTTCTTTTTGATAAATAGAAATGACTTGTACCAAATCACTGCGGCACTCTGTGCTTTAATTAGATTGTCACTTTCAGAATGCTGTACTACTTCCATGTAGACTTGACCTCTTACTTCTTTGACCTGACTAATTTCACAGTTGACCCAAATAGGTTCTGTGAAATTGAGTGCCATCACTTGTTTGATGTATTCGTTGAGTTCGAAAAGTGAATATGAGGTCATCTAATAATTTTAGGATCTAGTTTATAGCTTATAAGCTGTAAAGATGCAATAATGATTGGATGAATTTGAAAAATGAGGATCACAATAAATGAAGTCAACAGAAGGAGCCTTATTAAGTAGGCCTTGAGTTGGAAGATCGTTGTTTTCCGTTAGGTCGTCTGTTCCATCATTATCAGTGTCAGCTGGTTCTGAAATTGAAATTTCTATGATTTGGCAGAGTGTTATAGGTAGTGCAATAAGTGGTTCAGTGATATGTGCCGTGCCATTAATGCCAAGTGTTAATGAGGTAGCATGAGTAAGTTTTTGATCTAATTCATCCTTGATATTTAAGATATAGTAACTGTCTTCAGACGAATCAATTTTCAGTTGGACTTGACCATTGTTGTTGATCGAATAATTTGTGATTTCGACAATTTGTGCAATTGATAGGCATGGTTGAAATAGTCCAAAGAATAAGAGATGTCGAATAATTTGTTTCATGGTGTGGTATTTTCTTCAACGGTCGTGATGTGTAAATATAATAAACAGAAAGGTTTTAGTTTGTTGGAATTAGATATTATTCCTGTTTTTTAGTTTACTTGTAAACCTTTTTTAATCTTAGCTGTCTATATGGTTTCCTAGTAAACTAAATCAAACGCATTTGACAAAATTTAATCCTTACAATCATTTCGGATTTCTTACAAATAGAGTAGCAAGGCTAATCGTGAAAGCAGTTGAACCAGACATGGAAACTGATGGGCATTGCTTCCCGGCTTCTTGTATTGGGATTTTGGCGGAATTGTGGGCTAAAGATGGAATCAGTCAGAAATACTTGGGTACTGCATTGATTAAAAATAAGAGTAGTATTACTAAGATGCTTTTAGCGCTTGAAGACGACGAACTGATTGTGAAAGTGAATGATCCAGAAGATGGAAGAGGTAAATTGATCTATTTGACTCAAAAGGGTAGAGATATGCAGGATATTATTGAAGCAAAAAGTGGTGAAATGCAGGAAATGCTGCTTACGGACTGCAGTAATGACGAAATAGTAATAGCAAAGAAGGTGTTGGCAGAGATGTATGAAAAGCTTTATTTTAAAGTAAACGGTCATAATCCATTTCTCCATGAGAAAAATGAATAAATGCAATTCAACTAGCAAATACTAAGCTTGAAAAGAAAGAATAAATAACCTCAATAAAAAATCATTTATTGAGCTTAAATATAAATTGAATACCAAATAGAACATGGAGAAAACTAATAAAAGACGAAGAAATATTATATCAACAATTATTACATTATTAATACTTGCATTGGCTTGGTTTTTATTCAAAACATTGGAGGATCAAAAACAATCAACGGTTTCTGATAAGATTCTGAAGAAAGAGAGAAGGAAGATAGAGTTTTCCACTTATACACCTTCTACTCAATCCAATAGTATCGAAGTGGACGGCCGTGTACAAGCGCACGAAAGAGTGAATCTTACCGCTAGAGTGCAAGGGGTAATGCGAGAAACGGGGAGGTCTATTAAGGAAGGGAAATACTTCAAAAAAGGTGAGTTGCTATTCTCAATAGATAAGCAAGAAGCGGACTTTACTATGAAAGCCCAAAAGAGTTCTCTCATGACTGCCATAACTCAGATGATGCCGGACCTGAAGTTTGATCATACTCAATCTTTTGATACCTGGAAATCATATCTTGACCAATTTGATGTGAACAAACCAATTAAACCTCTCCCAGTTGCTAAAACTGATCAAGAGAAATATTATCTATCGGGTAAGAACATCTATAATCAATATTACAATATTAAAAGTCAAGAAACTAGACTGAATGAGTACAGTATCTATGCTCCATTTTCTGGAGTAATTACAGCAATTAATGTTTTTCCAGGCACCTTAATCAGTCCAGGTCAAGTGCTTGCCTCTATGATTAATACGGAACAATTTGAAATTTCAACTCCCATTCCTTTGAGTGATCTTAAGTATATATCAGTAGGTCAAAATGTTGAACTATCCTCTTCTGATTTATCGAAAACATGGAAAGGAAAAGTGAACAGGATCGGAACCCAAATAGACGCAGCAACTCAAAATATTCCAATCTACATTATTGTGTACGGGAGTGGTTTGAAAGATGGAATGTACTTAAAAGGTGAATTAAGCGGTCAGAATCTAGATGATGTTACTCGATTGCCCAAAGACGTATTTGTAAGTACCAATGCAGTATATGTTGTAGAGGATTCAACCATAGTTCGCAAAGAGTTGTCTACAATTAAAAGATTAAATAGTTATGTAATGGTGAGAGGGCTAGCAGAGGATGATATGGTGATTTCAAGTTCTCTTGCGGGACTTTTTGAAGGACAAAAAGTAAATTATTAATAACGGTGATAGATTTTTCAATCTAGTAGTTAAAAGTAAAGAAAATGAGAAGCATCGTAAAATATTTTATTGATAATGAGATAGCGGGTAATATCCTGATGATCTTGTTATTCATTGTGGGGCTTGTAGGTCTTTCACAAATGAAAACAACTTACTTTCCTGAAGTAGAAAGTCGAAACATATCTATCCAAGCTGTATATCCTGGATCATCTCCTCAGGAAATAGAAGAAGGTATTGTTTCTAAAATAGAAGAAAATCTGAAAGGATTATCAGGAATCGAGCAGACGACATCGGTCTCTTCTGAAAATATTGGTAGTATTCAGATTGAAGTGCTCAAAGGCTATGACACTGATGTAGTTTTACAAGATATTAAGAATGCAGTAGATGCTATCAATTCGTTTCCTGTTGCTATGGAACCCGTAACGGTGTACAAGAGAGAGAACTTAGGAAAGGTTCTTGATTTTGCAATTTATGGTGATGTTCCATTAAAAACATTAAAGACAATAAGTCGTAGGATTGAAGATGATCTGCTAGCTATTGACGATCTGTCAAAAGTTACATTATCTGGTTTTCCTGATGAAGAGATTGAAGTTACTTTTAGAGAAAATGATCTAAGATCATACAATATTACATTCCAAGAAGCAGCAACAAAAATTAGACAAACGAATATAGAACTAACAGGTGGAACTATAAAAACGCAAAAAGAGGAGCTACTAATTAGAGCTGACAATAAAGAATACTCCGCTAAGGCCCTTCAGGAGATTGTTGTTAAGACTAATCCAAATGGGGGTGTAATTAAACTATATCAAGTGGCGGATGTAGTGGATAGATGGGAAGATAAACCTCAAAGAACATACATCAGTGGTGAGCCGGGTGTCGTGATCAACGTACAGAACACATTAGAGGAGGATATGATAACTATCGCTGATCATGTGCGAGAATACATTGATAAGTTTAATAAGGAGAATGAAGAGGTCCAAGCGATTATCCTAGAAGATTCCTCTGTAACGCTTAGGCAAAGGATAGAACTGTTAACGAATAATGGAATCATTGGATTCTTCTTAGTATTGCTGTTGCTTGCCATGTTTTTACACTACCGATTGGCATTCTGGGTGGCTTTGGCTATTCCGATTTCATTTGCAGGGATGTTTCTTTTAGCATCTATGATGGGAGTTACTTTGAATGTTATTTCTCTGTTCGGAATGATCGTAGTGATTGGTATTTTGGTGGATGATGGTATTGTCATAGCCGAGAATATATATCAACATTACGAAAGAGGGGCGAAGCCATTCGACGCAGCCATCGATGGTACTATGGAAGTACTGCCAGCTGTGTTTTCTGCTATTATAACTACTGTGATTGCATTTTCAGCATTCTTTTTTATAGACGGAAGGTTAGGTGATTTCTTTAGAGAAATGGCGATTGTGGTAATCTTTTCATTGGTATTCTCTTTGGTAGAAGGAGCATTAATTCTACCAGCACATATTGCCCACTCTAAGGCGTTAAAAAGGGGAGAAAAGCCAAATCGTGTCATGAGAGGGTTGGACAAAATGATGTCTATTTTAAGAGATACGATCTATACTCCTGTTTTAAATTGGGCTGTAAAATTTAACTATCCAACACTAGCTATTTGTGTTGCAGGGTTGATGATAACCATCGGTGCATTGCGAGGTGGGATTATTAACAGTACATTCTTTCCTGTGATTCCTAGAGATAACTACACGGTGAATCTCAAATTACCTGCGGGAACAAGAGAGGATATTACTTTGGATATTCTAGATAGAATTGAGAATGCAACCAACGAGGTAAATGAAGAACTTTCTAAGGAGTTTTTCTCTGACGGTGTTTACCCTGTTACTAAAATGCAGAAAAATGTGGGCCCAGCTTCTTACCAAGGAGATATTACTGTGTCTCTGCTAGATGGTGAGACACGAGGCAAGATCTCTGCTAGAACAATAATAGCTAAAGTGCGTGAAAAATTAGGTCCTGTTGATGAAGCCGAGACCTTGACTTTTTCTTCTGGTTCTCCATTTGGTAAACCTGTCTCGGTCTCCCTACTTGGTACTGATTCTGAACAATTAGAATTAGCCATCACTGCAGTAAAAGAAAATCTCTCTAAGATAAGTGATCTAAAAGATATTGTTGATAATAATCAACAAGGATTAAAGGAGATTTCCCTGGAGCTGACACCGCAGGCTTATAACTTAGGCTTTACTTTGCAAGATGTGATTTCACAGGTTCGTCAAGGGTTCTTCGGTGCAGAAGCGCAACGTATCCAGAGAGGAGAAGACGAAATCAGAGTATGGGTAAGATATGATCTTGCGGACAGATCTGATATTTCTGATCTCTCTGATATGCGGATAAGGTCTGCTGATGGTCGTTCAGTGCCCTTGTCGCAGCTTGCTAATTTCACAACAGAAAGAGGTGTAATCAATATCAATCACCTTGATGGAGAACGAGAAGTAAGAATTGAGGCAGATGTCTCTACTGATGGTGTGAGTGTAAGCGATATCACGGAAGATATAAAAACTATAATCATTCCAGAAACATTAAAAGATTACCCAAGCGTTCGTGCATCTTACGAAGGGCAATCTAGACAGCAAGCAAAGACTTCAAAATCATTAGCACTTGTTTTACCTTTGATTTTATTGATGATGTTTTTTGTCATCGTAATTACATTTAAGTCCTTAAGTCAAGGACTAATAGTTATGTTTTTGTTACCATTTGGGTTTATCGGAGTTGGTCTTGGGCACTGGGTTCATGGTTTGCCTGTAAGCTTATTTTCAATACTTGGAGTAATAGCTCTCGTCGGGATAATTGTTAATGACGCATTGGTTTTTATTACAACTTTTAATGAACGAATCAAAGATGGAATGGAAGTAAGAGCTGCAGTAATTGAAACTGGAAGAGCTAGGTTTCGACCTATATTACTCACTTCGATTACTACGATAGCTGGTCTTGCACCGTTGATCGCTGAGAAGAGTTTTCAAGCACAGTTTTTGATTCCGATGGCAATTTCCGTTGCCTATGGATTGATGGTAGGGACATTTATATTACTTGTTCTTATTCCTGCCTTACTTGTTATATCAAATAAATCAAAGGTCGGATTAGCGAAATTGTATACTGGAGAAGATGTTGATCCTAGAAGTGTTGAACCTGCGAATCCTGATAAAAAAGGATTTTTCTGGCTCTATTTAGCTGTTATTATAATAATTATTTTAATAATGTTTATTAGAGTTATTACTTCGTAACTGCCTTTATTTGATCCGGTATTAAAAAGAAAATAATGAAATACAAATATATATTGCTTTTGAGTCTATTTGCCAGTTTCTCTTTTGGGCAGCGTGTGATGACTTTAGAAAAAGCTCTTTCAATTGGTTTGGAGAATAATTTTGGGATCCAGATTGCCGATAAGTCTATTCAAATCGCTGAGAATAATAATACATGGGCTAGGGCAGGGAAGACTCCGACCGTTGATCTCAATGGGTTTTTTAATAATAATCTCGTTAATGATAACAACCCCGCCAGTTTTCTACAAGGCACGTACTACAGTGGAAGCTTAGGTGTTAGTGCTAATGCAAATTGGGTGCTTTACAATGGAGGTAGAATCAAGCTAAACAAAGATCAATTAGATCTAGCTGTAAGTCAAGAAAAGCTGAATAAATCATCAGATATTAATTTCTTGTTTAGGACGATTTATCAACAATATTATGAAGTTGTTTTCCAACAAGAGCAGCTTGCTGTCCTTAACCAAGTGCTAGTCTTATCTCAAGATAGGTTAGCATATGAGAACACTAAAAAAGAATTCGGTTCTTCTAATGCCTATAACCTCCTACAGTTTGAATCTTCTGTATTAGCGGATACAAATTCAATTGTCAGTCAAGAACAACGAGTCGAAGTAGCAAAAAGGAACTTAAACAATACGCTTGATATCAGTGGATATGAATCTTATACATATAGCGATCGATTGAGTATAAACCCTGAGGAAATTGATACAGATAAACTGAAACAAGCACTGAGTGAGGAGAATTATACGCTCAAAAGTCTAGAAATGATTGCTACCTTGAATCAGTTGAATACAGGTATTTCAGAAGCTGCAACTAAACCTACTATTAGTCTTTCTGGGTCAGTGGGTTTTGCAGAGAACGGATTTAAGTTCTATGCGGAGGATCCAAACACTGGTGATCCGTTCCCATTCCTACTAAGTAATAGAATCACAGGAGGAGTAAATGCCAATCTCTCATGGAATCTATACGATGGTGGCGTGAGGAACGACAATATCCAATCTGCCAAGATGCAGCAAGAAATAGATCAACTCACGATCCTAGAAGCAAAAGCAGAACTTAACAACCAATTAGATATCTTGATAGGTAACTACTACAGCCAAGTAGAACTGCTTAAATTGACGGACAGGCAAATCAAAATCAATCAGCAGAATCTAAAGATCACGGAAGAGCGATTCAAAGCAGGACAAGTGACATCTCTGGATTATAGGAATGTTCAGAATCAGTATTTGAGCGCTGCCTATGCCAAAGTCGGAGCTATTTATAGTTTGCTGATTACGAAGAGTGAGATAGATTTTTTGGTTGGGATGTTTGGGGAGTGATCAACGGTAGAAAAAAAGAAATCATTTCTGGCTATTGGCTATTATGTATTTGCACAATATGATGGGAGAGGTAATCGAAACTAAAACATTGAACGCTGGAAATAACCAGTTTGACTTAGGTGATACATCTAGCTTACTATTTATCAAGATTCAGCGAAATGGTGAAGTGATCAAGAATGAAAAGGTAGGGGGGTTGTAAAATGAAACTCATAGTTAGCTATAAACAGAATACGTGGTATAGCGCTGTTAGTAGGATATTCACCATTATCAAGTACAGGACTAAGTGCTCAAAGAGCTATAAATGAGAATAAATCCATTGATTGTCAATACAATCCACCAATTAGTAAAAGTAGTTATGAAACTGTAGCGAAATCATGCAACTCCATAGTAGAGGTACTTATGGGTAGATATTCAGAGGTTTCACTTGATGAACCCATACGTGACTCCCTCTTTATGTATGAAATGAGCACAGTTGGAGAAATTATATGGAAGCGCAGATTCTCCGAGCTCGTTCCTACCAAAAGAAAAAACGACTAGGCTTTCATTGCCATTTTTAGTACAGACTAAGCCTCTATTTAAGTATAACTTCTGCGACAATCATACCTAAACCGACCTCTATTCCTAAATCCTGACTCTCTTTCAAGTGAATAATCGGCTCAAGGAATTACTAGATGCAGAACTATTATAGGTCCTAATTTGGTTTGTTTTTACACCCTAATCAATCTTATATTACTTCACAATTGCGCTTAAAAGCCCTCCCTTCCCAATTTCCGCTAAAAAATTTCAAATTATTTTCATCTATCACTTCCTTCCTAATTCATTCAATAAATTGGGGTTATAGATTACCAAAAAATGTAATGTGTTTTCATATTAAAAACAGTCATAATATGATATTGAGTTTGGTTCAAAAGTTGGTCTAGTAGGGCTGTAATGGAAAAGTTATATCTGATCGTAAGTGATCTGGATCATTTTTCAAACGAAACATTAATAACCGGCAGTTAACCCTGCTATTACAAACGCAACATTGGTGTCAACCTCAGAATCTGATACCATTGGAGCTAAAATGAATTAAACTTACAAATGATGAAAATACCATTAAAAACACATTTTTACCAAAATGTATGCGATGGACTCCAAGCCACAAAAACAGGACTGTTAGCAGTTTTATTTTTGTTTCTGGTTTTCAATCTATCTTATTCACAATCATCTAGTAATATAGAATGTCAATGTCTTAACAATGGAACAGACTTTGAAGCGACTCAGTTCGGAGAAACTGTGACGATCAATTCTAACTCTGGCGAGTCATGGGTTGTTGTCTCTTCTGCAGATCTCTATAGCTCCACTAGTCCAGCACCGCCAGCTGATCCGATTTTACTAGCACCTGGCACAATGATTCCTGAGGGATTACCTGGTCAGTATATATTGGATGCAATAAGGCTCAATAATACAGATTGGACTTTAGTAGTATCTAATGGAACGATAGAATTGCCTATAGCATCAATGTTTACATGTGAACAAGCGTCATCTGAAATAATTGGTGATTTTGGTTCATGTATTGGAACTGTAGAAACTTATGAAGTTGAATCACCAGATAGCAGAATTGAAAGTATTGTTTGGTCTCTTTCTGGTGGAGGTAATATCGTTGGAGGACAGGGAACAAGAAAAATATTTGTTGACTGGGGTGATACTGTAGGAGACTACGATGTTTCATTTTCTGGATCAGCTTATTCTTATGATGGTCAATCAAACGATGCTTGTACCTTTTCTAATACAGAGACGGTCGCTATCATGGATGAAGAGGCATTTAGTATGGCTTGTAACAATCAAGTTAACATATCTCTTAATGGAAATTGTGAGTTGAATTTTGTAGCCGATATGGTACTAGAGGATATGAAGTTCTCTAACGACTCATATGATTTAGAATTTACAGATATAGAAACAGGTGAGCCAGTAATAGGCCCTACACTAGGAATGGAATTTGTTGGTAAGACACTTCAAGTCAAAGTTATCCACGAATGCAGTGGTAATTCATGTTGGGGTATTCTACTATTAGAAGATAAATCGATCCCACAGTTAGAATGTGAAGACGATGTAGTTATTGATTGTGATGAATTGATGGCACCAAGTAATACTGGATTCCCAGTGCCTGATGATGTTACGATTACTGATTTAGGAGATGATAAATACTTACTAGAAGGATTTGACCTTTGTAGTGATGTTATTCTTACTTTTGAAGACGTACCACAAACGACGAATCTATGCGAAGGACCATACAGTTCTATAATAGATAGAGGCTGGATTGCAACTGATGCATCTGGAAATAAATCAACATGTGTTCAAACAATATCTATTAATAGAGCTTCACTTGATGATATCACTTTCCCAGATAACTATGATGATGTATTAGGGCCTAATCCATCTTTAGTTGCATGTGCTAACTATCCAAGATTACCAAACGGGAATCCTGATCCTTCCTTTACTGGCATGCCAGAAGGGGTATTCTGCCTTAATGTTACAGTAAGTTATGAAGATGTAACAATCCCAAAATGTGGTGATCAAGCATTCAAAATAAGAAGAAGGTGGAGCGTAAATGATCTATGTGATGATTTACCATCTAGAGAACAGACACAATATATTACTGTTATGGATAATGTTCCTCCAGTAGTCGCTGCACCACAAGAATTTACTGTAGGTACTACACTTACTTCTTGCTCTTCTATAATAGAAGTACCTGCACCGATCATCATTTTTGAGTGTTCTGAATATGAATATACTGTTTCTTACAAGATTCCTGATGGTAGCGGAAATCCACTTTTTCAACCAACTAATGATGGTGTTGTGCAACAAGCTGATGGTACATTCTTGATCTCAGGTCTTGATGATCTGAATGGCAACATGATTTGGATTGTTTACTATGTAACTGACGCTTGTGGCAATATGACAACAGCGTTTACTGAGGTAGAGATAATAGATGATATACAGCCAATACCAGTTTGTGATCTTCATACATTTATAGGATTAAATGAAAATGGTATAGGATATGCAAGCATTGAATCTTTTGATGATGGGTCATGGGATAACTGTGGTGAAATAACTAGAGAAGTCAGAAGAATGAACAACGTCGGCTGTGGAGAGGCAAGTCAATGGGGCAAGAAGGTGAAATTCTGTTGTGAAGATGTTGGAGATATAATCATGATCCAATTAAGAGTAACAGATAAAGCTGGAAACAGTAACATTTGTATGGTAGAAGCTGAGGTGCAAGATAACCATGCTCCTGTAATTACTTTCTGTCCAATAGACATCACTATTGATTGTGATGATGATACTGACAACCTAGACCAATATGGAACAGCAACTGCTGAAGATAATTGTAATGTAGTGGTAACGTCCACATCTACAAGAAATATTAACTCTTGCGGTACAGGATTTATTACCCGAACATTCAGGGCTGAAGATGCTCAAGGAAATTTTGAAACATGTATTCAGAGAATATTTGTACAATCACTTGATCCATTTTACATCAATCCTAACAATCCCAATGATCCTAACGATGATATCATATGGCCAAGTGGTCATACATTGTTAAATGGGTGTGCTTCAAGCGGAATTCTTCCAGATGATCTTCCAGCGGGGAAGCAACGTCCAGTAATCTTAGATGAAGGATGTAGCCGCATTAGCTTTACGTATACCGATGTAATATTCCAATATACTGAAGAAGCATGTGCTAAGATATTAAGAACATGGAAGGTAATAGATGATTGTGTATATGTACCATTTAGTAATATAGGTTACTGGGAATATACACAAGTCATAAAAGTACAAAACAGTACTAAACCTAACTTCATAACTGGGTGTACAGCTTCTGACTTTACAATCGTACAACAGTCTAACTGTACTGCAAGAATTCAAGCAACAGCATCTGCGATTGATGATTGTACGGCTCCAAGTGATCTTGAATATACCTACAAAATAGATGAAGATAACAACGGAGGTATAGACTTTACTGGAACTGGCAATATGGTTAATAGAGTAGTATCATTTGGTACACACAGAGTGATTTGGGAAGTAGAAGATGAATGTGGAAACGTTCAAACTTGTGCTGCAATCCTTAATGTAGATGACAACAAAGCTCCTACACCTTATTGTCTATCTGAAGTAGTAACAGTAGTGATGGAAACGTCAGGTTCAGTTACAATTTGGGCAAATGACTTTGATAATGGAAGTTATGATAACTGTGCAGATCAGGACGAATTAAGAATTTCATTCTCAACGAATACTTTTGACACTTCAATGGAATTCACCTGTGAAGACTTAGAAGGAGTTTCTACAGATTTCCAATTACAGATTTACGTAACCGATCCATCAGGTAATCAAGATTTCTGTACAACTACATTGGTTGTACAAGATAATCAAGGTCACTGTCCAGATAATAACAATGGCGGTGGCGGAGAAGAAGAGGGTAGAGTTACACTTGGTGGTGGCATCTACAATGATATTAATGAGAGTGTTGTGGGGATAGAAGTAAGCCTAATGGCAAATCTTCCAGAATTTCCTTTAGTGTCTACAACAGACCTTGAAGGTGAATATACTTTCAGTAACTTATTAGCAAACGAAAATTACAATATAGTACCAACCTTAGACGAAAATTATAATGAAGGAGTATCTACTCTGGATTTGGTACTGATACAAAGGCACCTTCTTGGATTAGCTGAATTGGACAATCCATATAAGGTGATAGCGGCAGATATTAATAACTCGGAGAGCATAACTGCATCTGATCTTCTTCAACTGAGAAAACTCATATTGGGCATATACTCAGAATTACCAAACAACGACAGTTGGAGGTTTGTGGATGCAGCTATCGAGTTTTCTGATATCAATGATCCGTTTCCATTTGATGGGAATGTATCAATGGAAGCTGTGGCAGAGGATTACATGGATGCGAATTTCGTAGCTGTAAAAATCGGCGATGTAAATAACTCAGCTAGCTATGGATTCCAAAATTCAGAGATTGCTTCTTCTAGAACATCAACTAGTTTGATAGTAGAAGATCAATACCTGAATATTGGAAGACAAGATGTTACCCTAGCATTGAGTGATATTGCTGATGTATATGGTATGCAGTTGAGCATTGATTACAATGAGAACTTAGTATCTGATATCAATCTTGCTTCTGATGTTTTGAATGTTACAGAAGCTAATTACAATAAAGCGACTAACAAACTTTTTGCAAGTATTCATAACGCGACTTCAGAAACGATCACGGATGATATCATGACTTTAATTATTGATGTAAAAAAGGCCGGGTATTTATCAGAAATGATCAGTCTGTCAGATAAAGGCATTAGAAATGAAATCTATACTGCAGCTAACGCTAACGTGAAGAGTACAGGTTTAACGCTTGCTATTGAGAATAGATCTACTGAAGCAAATACATTCGAGTTATTACAGAATGTACCAAATCCATTCACTACAACGACTGATATAGGATTTGTACTTCCTACTAAACAAGAAGTATCTCTGACAGTGTATGATGTGACTGGTAAAACATTGATCCAGAAAATAGGTACCTACCAGAAAGGGTACAATACTATCACATTAGATGTGAGTGAGATCAATGCATCAGGTGTACTTTATTATCAGCTTGATACTGAAGGGCATAGCGCAGGTAAAAAAATGATAATCATTAAGTAAAAGACAGATTATCCGCAATTTTAGAAATCAAATACCAGCCTTTAGAAACGGCAATAATAGAAACATTAAGAATCAGATTTTAAATCTTTATAAAATGAAGAAATTAATACTAAATAGTCAATTGATCAGCAGAAACTTAGCTACTTCAGCAAGAATTTTAGGACTGATCGCATGCTTGATGGTAGCAAATATAGCAACTGCACAAGTAGACTGTAATACAACAATGGCTTGTAACGATGGTCTTCAAGTATCACTTGATGACAATTGCGTAGTCTTGATCACACCAGATATGATCTTAGAAGATCCTCAGTATGATGATGATCAATATACTGTAGTCCTAATGACAGCATCTGGTGAAGAATTGCCAACCGCTCAAGTGGATTATACATATGTAAATCAAACTCTATCAGTAAATGTTATGCTGAATGGTTGTGCGGCTTCTTGTTGGGGTAATATCACAATAGAAGACAAATTGCCACCAGTATTGACTAACTGTGAAGATTTGATAGTAGCTTGTGATGATGATCTCACTCCAGGAGGAGGAACAGTTCCTGCAATTACAGCTACAGACGCATGTGGACCCGTTACAGATATTGATTTCTTCGATATAGAAGAAACAAATGCTTGTGCAGATGACTTTGTAAAGACAGTAACTAGAACTTGGACAGCAACTGATAAACAAGGAAATGTAGCTACATGCACACAAATGATACAAGTGCAAAAAGCAACAGTTGCAGATGTTGTTTTTCCACCTAACTATGACAATATAGAATTGCCAGCATTTTCTTGTGCAATTGCATTAGAAACATTACCGAATGGTGCTCCAACACCAGAAGTTACAGGATATCCAGTAGGTGCATCTTGTCCAAATATTCAAGTATACTATACAGATGTCGTATTTGACATATGTGGCGCTAGTATCAAAGTATTAAGACAGTGGGTGGTAATCGACTGGTGTACAGGAGAAGAAGCTATGGATAATCAAATTATCAAGATTCTAGATGATCAGGCACCTATTTGTACTGCAGTTCCTGATTTTCTTGATGAAATTCCTACCGATGATGGTCTATGTACAGGTAGTTACGAAGTGCCTGCACCAATAGTAATTTTCGAATGTAGTGATTATACTTATGTAGTTGGTTATAAATTAAAAGATGAAAATGGAGATCCTTTTGAGAATCCAATCTATGATAATGTGACCTATAATCCTGTAACTGAATTATATACAATTTCTGGTCTTCCTCAAGATACTTCATGGATTGTCTATACACTTACAGATGCTTGTGACAATAGTTCAATGTGTTTTACAGAAGTACTTGTAACGGATCAAGAAGCTCCTACGCCAGTGTGTGAAGGATACACTGTTGTAGGGTTAGAAGATGCAGGCTGGGCAGACATCTATGGATCTAGTATCGATGATGGGAGTTATGACAACTGTGAGATAGATAGATTCGAAGTCAGAAGAGAAACTACAAATTGTGGATTTACTTCAGATTTGACATTCGGAGAGACAGTCAATTTCTGTTGTGAAGATGTAGGAGCTGGTTATATTAAAGTTATTATGAGAGTTTTTGATAAAGCTGGTAACTTCAATGATTGTTATGTAAATGTGAATGTTCAAGATAAAATCAATCCTGAGATTACTTGTCCATCAAATGTATCAATCCAATGTACACTAGATTATACAGACTTATCTCTTACAGGAGTAGCAATTGGTACGGATAATTGTAGTGTAGAAGTGACATTTACCGATAATGTAAATTTGGATGAATGTGGTAAAGGTACTGTTTCTAGGACTTGGAGTGCAACGGATCCTCAAGGGAGAGTGGCAACATGTATTCAGACTATTAAAGTAATAGATTCAAATCCTTTCAGAGCGTCAAATATCATCTGGCCAAGTGACCTAGACGTAGTTGGATGTGATCCAAATAATGCTAGTCCAGAGGAATTAAATAGCTTTCCAATACTAACTAATACAGATTGTACCAACATAGCTATATCTTATGATGATGATGTATTTTATAATACACCAGATTATTGTATAAAAGTCTTAAGACACTGGAAAATCATCGATTGGTGTACTTATAACCCGCAAAATCCAGAGTATTTTGCTTATACACAGAAGATAGGATTTACAAATTCTGTAGCGCCTACTTTCCAAGAATGTATTGATGAAGAATTTACTTCTACCAATGGTGATTGCCAAGAGGAGGTAACTATAAGCGTAAGCGCTACAGATGACTGTACTCCGGCAGCACAATTAAAATACTTCTATACTATTGATGTAGATAATAATGGATCTATAGATTTTAACGGTCCAGCAAATACTTTTACAAGGGTACTTACAGCGGGGACGCACAAAGTAGTATTCACAGTTACAGATAAGTGTGATAACCAATCTATTTGTACCAAATTTATCACTATAAGAGATACCAAAGCTCCTACTCCGATTTGTCTTGGTGAAGTAGTTTGGGTATTAGGTGAGGATGGTTCAACGGAAGTGTGGGCAAGTGACTTTGACCTTAAGAGTGAGGCGGCTTGTGGAAATGATGAAGATCTTATTTTCTCATTCAATGCAGCTGGAACACAGCTATCATTATTTTTCACTTGTGCTGATATTGAAAATGGTATTGCTCAAGAAATCCCTCTTCAAATGCATGTGATAGATGCTAGTGGTAATTCTGAATTCTGTAATGTGACATTGATCCTACAAGATTCTCAATCAAGCGATGCTTGTACTGACTTTATAGGTATGGCATCCATCAGTGGACATATAGTAAATGGCAACAACGAAGGATTACTCGATATAGAAGTAGAACTTATGGACATGGCAGCACAAGATGCTAATATGGACATGACACAAGAAGATGGTGTATATGCTTTTGATGAAGTAAATTATTACGGAACTTATGCAATCGAGCCTTACAAGAATGATGATGCAAGTAATGGTGTATCTACACTTGATTTGGTAATGGTACAGAGACATATTCTTGGTCTTCAGGAATTGGATAGTCCTTATAAATTGATTGCTGCAGATGCAAATGGAAATGATAAGCTGACTTCCTCTGATTTATTACTAATGAGAAAGGTAATCCTGGGCATCAGTACAACATTCAGTGATAATACTTCATGGAGATTCTTGCCTACGACCTATGAAATTGAAGATCCAACTGATCCATTCGGCTTTCCTGAAAGAGTGGAATTCAATGAATTATACATGAGCAATGATGAAATTAACTTCACTGCAATCAAAACGGGTGATGTGAATGGAAATGCAAGTACAGGTCTTAAGAATGAAGACCTAACAGAAACAAGATCTGGTACAAAGTCATTCTATGTATCCAATCAATCCTTCGAACATCATTCCGAAGTTTCAGTAGCCGTAAGTGCAAATGAAGTAAAATCTTTGATAGGAATGCAATTTACAATCGAATACGATGCAGCAATGTTAAGCTATACAGGAATATCAAATGGTAAATTAACTTTGAATAACTATAATGTAAAAGCTGAGAATGGATCATTATTGATCTCTTGGAATGCTACAAATAGTATTGAATTATCGTCTGAAGATGAGTTGTTTAGCTTGAATTTTGTAGCTATCAATAAAGGAGAATTGAATGAAGCGATTGAGATGAACTCAAACGGTATCCAAGCGGAATATTATGACGAGTCATTAACAGTGTTTGGTCTGGATTTAGAGTTAGAAAATAGATCTATTGTTGGTGAGTCCACTAATGCTTTATATCAGAACTCTCCCAACCCTTTCAAAGGAATGACTTCTATTGGGTTCGATCTTGAACAGGAAGGAATAGCTACAATAGCAATTTTTGATATTGCTGGAAAAGAGCTTTATAATATTACAAATGAATTCAAGAAAGGATATAATGAAATGACGATTGATGTTAGTTCATTAAATACAAGTTCTGGTATAATATACTACACATTAAAAGCGGGTGACTTTATCGATACTAAAAAGATGATGATCATCAAGTAATCCAAGATTGCGCATATACAAACAAGTTTAGAATGATTTGATAATGTCTGTTAATTATCATACTAGTGGAGGATCGGTCTCCGCTAGTATGGTATTAATTACTGTTATTGATGACTATAAAATATAGGCCTAAAGAGAAGGCTGCAAGAACTTAATGTTTCTAAAATGATTCTGGTAAGGCTGCATCGAAAGGTGTAGCCTTTTTCTAATATGTGAAAGTTACTTCTTGTGTCTCAATTTTTGAGTTCCCACTACTTGAAAATGTGAGTAAAGAACTGCCAGACCCATGTCGCTTATTTCCACCTTAGGAGGAGAATCAAGGTGGGGAATTTATGGAGAAAGAAGTGGCACAGGAACACT
>CAXBGT010000051.1:0-26990 GCA_963975265.1 uncultured Saprospirales bacterium | reverse complement strand
CACCACCGAAATTAATCTGAAGGTCTAAAAATTCTGCATTTGCAGGCGCTGTTGCTTGATACCATGTCACAGGGAAATCGTCAATTCCACAATCTGTAGGATCAAGATTTGTATCTTCAGGACAAGCTCCTTCAGTATCGGCCTCTATCACCATCCACTCACATTCTAGAGCGGCCATAAATGCAACTACATCTGGTGCATCACAGTTATCATTTGGTTGTTCTAGTGCTAATGGTGTAATAGTTATGCTAAATCCACCTTCATTATCACTACTAGTTGAAACTCGAATCACATAAGTCCCTGCACCTATACATTCGAATTCATCATTTACCGTTCCCGAAGCTGTACAGACATCGTCAAAAGAAACAGCCCCTGGTCCAGTTGCACAAGCCCCAGCTGGATCATCCTCGAATACTACAAGATTAATATCTCCTGTTAGAGGATTTGTTATTGAACCTGTAATGGTTACATTAAACCCTTTGTCTGTATCAGGCACTTCATATGTGTAGAATACAGTATTAGTTTCGTCTGCATCGGTACATTGAGTACTATTGTACTCTCCCGTTAAAGGTTGAGTAGCACAAGCTGTTGTTCCATCTACAGGTGTTGCTCCAACCAATGCAACGGCATCTACACACTCATCATTATCTGGTGGTGTAATCCACTTAATACCAAAATCTATCATCGATCCATTTGGATCTGTTACACCTACTGCTATAAGATAGGTGTCGCCTCCAGTCACCGGAATTAAAGTATTTCCATTAGCTATTAAGTCTGTAAACGTACCATCATAACAAGTTGACCCTGGCACGAAAGTTTGATTATCGCAATCTACTGGGTTACCAGGGAAGACAGCGATCATTGGATTAGCTCCATTGCCACTTGTAAGTCTAATATCTAAGAATGTTGCATTGAGGGGTGCCGTAATTTCATACCACACTACAGCTCCAACACTTAATCCACATGCTGATGGATCTAAGAATACATCTTCTGGACAAGCACCTTCACTATTAGCTGTTGTTTCTATCCATATGCACTCTTCTCCTGTATCTAGGGTCAAATCAGGGTCATCACAATTATCATTAAGTTGACCTAAATCTATAATATCCACTACTAAATCAAAGTCTCCTTCGTTGTCACCTGAAGTAGATATTCTTATGATATAAGTACCAGGACCTACACATTCGAATGTTTCTTCTAAATCTCCAGAGTTGACACATACTTCATCCATTAATGAATTAGCACTGATATCACATGCTGGTGATGCTGTTTCAAATACTACTATATTCATAGGATCTACAAAACCATCTAATCCAACTGATGTAGCAGTAATGTTAAATCCTTTGGCAGTTGAAGGAATAGTCACTTCATACCATACTGTATTTTCTTGATTGACAACAGCGCAAGCTCCACTTGCAAAAAATGGATTTTCTTGAGTCGCACAAGCAGTAGTACCACCTGTAGAAACATTATCCATTAATGTTACTGCCATGTCACATTCGTCATTTGCTGGTGGGACATTCCACTTTATTGAGAAGTCTATTGTTACACTTCCTAGCGGGTCATCTGTACCTATTGCAAATAATATTACGTCTCCTGGATTTACGTCAATCAACATTTCACCTGCTGCATCTAGATCAGCAAATAAACCTGTCTGACAGTCTAAAAGTTGACCATTTATCACATCGTCACAATCCGCAGGGTTTCCAGTAAAAACTCCAATAAATGGAACTCCCGCTGCTGCTGCTGCTACACTAATGTCTAATCCAGTAGCACCTGCTGGAGCTGTAGCTTCAAACCAAACTACAGGAAAATCATCAAAACCACATCCCGGCATGTAATCGAAAGACTCTGGACAAGCACCTAATGAATTTGCTTGTGCATCCATCCACTCACAGTCTAAAGCAGGTGTAAAAGCAATAATGTCTGGTGAAGAACAAATATCATTTACAACAGAAGTCAATGTTTCATTCACAACGATATCAAACTCACCCGCTCCTGCTATAGTGGATCCAATCTGTATTAGTATAGGTACATTGAAAGTAGGACAAGTGATTGTAATTGGCATTATGCCACCGACTGGGCCACATTCTTGGCCTAGGATAGTTGTCTGCGCCATTGAACAAGTCGCTGGATCATAATCAACTACTGTAAATATCATATCACCTGTGATACCCGTTGTAGGATCATTGGTGAACGTTATCGTAGCTTCTGACACACCTTCTGATGGAGTATAAGTATAGTAAACTGTAGCTTCTGAAGTTGTCATATCTGCACATCCTCCATCGTCATATGTGAAAGTTTCGTCACTAGCTCCTACTGTTGTTGTACATTCTGTAGGCATCACTTCTGCAACCAATGGAAACGGTGTACAAGGGTCATCATTACAAGTAGTCGATATAGTAACACACAATTGGAATTCACCACCCGCTGCGTCTTCTAATGCTACGGCAATGATATAAGTTGTACTAGGCATGATATCCAACCCAGAAAGAGTTCCTGATTGAATACATTCTGATGCCGGATCAACAGCACCCGCTCCACAACTTGTATATATTGAGAATAAAGGATCAGCAATTGTTCCATTAATACTAGATAGATTTACTGACATTGTAGCATCAATAGCTAAAGCATCTGTAGTAACTGAGTAAAAAACAGTTGGCCACATAGTATAATCACAAGCACCTGACATAAATGATTCTGGACAAGCTCCAGCATTACAATCATCAATACATACTTGACCGCCATCAGTCACCAGACCAGCAAAATCGGCTACGTCTGCATCTGCACAAAGGTCATTGTCTATACATGTTGGATCAGGCACCAATGGATCAAATGTAATATCAAATGTTCCAGAATTTGTATCTGAAGTTCCAACGTATACAAATACTGTAGTACCTGGTGTCAAACATTGGAAAGAAATTGGATTACTTTCAGTATCACACTCTACACCTACGTTTGTATCTAAAAGTGTAGGAGTACCTCCACCACATGCAGTTGTACTATAAACACCAACTGCAATACTTGAAGCGGGAACACCACCGGTACCTGTTATTGTGATTTCGAATCCTGTAGCGTCTGATGGTATTTCGTATTCGTACCATACTGTATTTTCATTGTCAGTTCCACATGTTGGTTCTAAATAATCTTGAGTTGCACAAACAGTAGTTCCTGCAACTGTAATATTGGCATCTCCTGCCGTTCCAGTTACAGCTTCCGCCATACAAGGATCATCATTTGCTGGTAGTTCATTGATTTTGATTTCAAATGAATGAGCTCCTTCTGTTCCATCTCCAACTGCAATTAAATATGTTGTATTTGACATCACAGTATAAGGTCCAAATGGTCCAGCACCTGTATCACATCCCGCAACAACAACAAGTGCGGCACAATTATCATTAAATATTGTAGTATATGCTCCTCCCGTTATTGATTGTATCTCAACAGTTAGTGGGTTTGTCGTATTTGGTGTCGTAAATGAGTACCATACTGTAGCTTCTGCAGAATAAGTACAAGTACCAACATCAAAACCTTCAGGACAAGCATCAGCTGTAGTACCTGAAATATTATAGAAAACACAAGTACTCAAAATTGAAGCATCTATTGCTAATGCATCAATACAGTTATCATTATCATCTGCTGGTTGAGTCGTATCTTCGGAAACTGTAATTGAAAAATCACCTTCGTCTCCATCATTACTCGCTATATATATTATTATTTGGTCTCCTGGTGCAATACAGTCAACGTTATATGCTGCATCTAAAGCTGCAGAACAGTCCAATGGTTGATAACCAGTCCCTAAACAGTCAGATAAAACTGCAATTTCAAGACCTGTCATTGCAGTACCAGAAGTAAGCATATTGGCAGAAACAAGGATATCTAAATCAACATTTCCTCCAGTTCCGTTTGTATACGTATAAAATACACCGTGGGAAGAAGCTCCTAATAATCCACAAAAATCAAAATCTCCGTCAGCACATGCTGTAGTACCATTCACTGGTGTAGCATTGGTAAGCGCTGGATTATTTACTATATCACAATCATCATTCGCAACTATTATTCCTGGTGTCCAACTGAAAGTTATAGGTCCTTCTACCTGTGAGGCAAGACTGACAGCGACTAGGTAAGTAGTACCTCCACTCAATCCACTGAAGTTATCCAATCCTGTGATACAAGTATTACCACCTACAGCAGCGATTGCTGTTGGGTTAGGACATACATTATTAAACAAGGATAATTGTTCTCCAGATCCTAAACCAGAAAATTCTAGCTCAGTAGCATTTGCTGGTAAAGTTAAAGTATACCATGCTACAGCGTCAACTGTGAGGTCACATCCAGCAACTCCCATTCCCATAGCTTCAGGACAGGCAGTGGCGTTCGTGACAGCCTCCATAGTTGCTTCACAAATAGTGCCAGCAGATAGAGCAATAGCTCCAGAACAAAGATCATTCGCTGCTATACCTGAATTATCTTCAGTTAAAGTAATATCGAAATCTCCTTCAGTTCCGTCTGCACTAGCTACTATAAATACCAGCTGTTGCATTGGCTGCACACATTCTATTGTGAAGGCGGTTCCTAAAGTAGAACATTGATTGGGTGCATACATTGTAGTAAGACAATCTTCATATGTTCCTACAGAAACTTCTGTTGCCGCAGTTCCTGTTGTTGCCGTGTTACCATTTATTGTTATAGTTATATTTGTTGTAGCTGTTGCACTAGGATTAGTATAAGTATAGAAAACATCATGACCATCCGTACCTATAGTACAGAAATCTAAGTCACTATCTGCACATCCTGTCGTTCCATCTACTGAAGTCCCATCAGTAAGTGCTGGATTATTTACTAAATCACAATCATCATTCGCAATTGGAATAATAGGTGTCCATGTAAATGTCATATCTCCTTCTATCGCTCCAGCAAGGCTGGCTGCTAAAAGATATGTACCACCTGGAGTCAATCCAGCGAAAGTCATATCTGTTGTAAAACAATCTCCACCAAGAAGGGTAAGAGGTATACAAGTATTTTCAAACAATGCCAATTGAACATCTGTTCCTAAAGCTGAAAATTCAATTTCATCAGCACCCGCTGGTAAGGTAATGGTATGCCATACTGTCTTATCAGAAGAAAATAAACAAGCTGTACCAAGATCATCCATCTCTGGACATCCTCCGTTATTCGGAACTGTCTCCAATGTAGGTACACATGCCATGCCTACAGACAATCCTGTAGCGCCTACACAAGCATCGTTAACGGCTAGCATAGTTGCATCTTCAGTAATGGTAATTGTAAAATCACCTTCACCTCCATTTGGAGAACCTACTGCTATAGTTAATACTGCACCAGGCTCGACACATTTATAAGTGACTGCACCCAATAAAGCATCACACTCATCTCCTGAGAAAACTGGATTCATATATGCAGTTCCTACACAATCTTCAAACAATCCAAATATCATATTTGTAGCTGCATTACCGCCACCTGCATTTCCAACTATGTTAATTATTACATCTCTATTTGTAAGAATAGCTGGGTCAACTGTATATTCGTAGTACACAACATGATCCTCAGAAACAGTTGTACAAAAGTCATTTGCATCGGGTGTTGCACATGTTGTTGTTCCGTCAACACCAAGAGCCGCAGGTGTTCCTGAAGTAGTTGATATATCCTGAGCCATTGCACAACCATCATTTGCTGGTGGGTTTTGCCCTGTTACTGTTAAGTCAAATTCTCCATCACCTCCATTTCCAGAAGCAACACCTATATAGTAGGTTGTACTAGCGGTAGCTATTTGTCCTACAACAGAACCTGTTGTATTACATCCTATAACTGGAGCACTACTACATCCATTCGTACCATCATCTTCGATCAATACAAAATGTGGTAGTCCTATTCCAGTAGAAGTAATTAATATATCTAGTGTTTGTATATCCGCGTCTGTAGTGAAAGCATACCAAACTGTAGCTTCCGTATTGAATACTCCACATCCACCGTAATTAATTAATTCTGCACATGCACCTACAGTTGTATTATCAACAGCTGCAAGATTAAGTGGTGTACAAGAAGTGAGCGCTTGCGGCGCACCCGCTACATCAGTACATAGTTCATTTGGAACGCCTGTAACAACATCTACTATATCTACTGTGAAATTTCCTTGTTCTATTGGAGCTGTATCGTCGCCGACTTGAAAGTTAATGACTGTTGCAACTGGAATACATGTCCAATCAAAATCCATTTGGAAAGTAGAACAACCATCGATCGAAGTTTGAGTTATCACTGGATTTGAAATATCTGTTCCCGTTATTGATACATTTGGAGTTAAAGACACAGTACCTCCATTTACAACTGTATATGAGTACCATACGAGACCACTGGAGCAATCATTATTTCCTGGATTAGATCCAATTATTGTCATTGGACTTGCAGTGGCACATGTAGCATTGGTGGCACCTGTTGCAGAAGTTATTGACACCTCTACTTCTCCTTCACTACCTTGAGCCACAGCAAATGCCATTGTATAAGTTGTTGCTGTTGATAAAAATGTACATCCCCCAGGTTCAGTAGAACCTATCATAAGCAAACCTGCATATAGTTCATCTACGGATGCATCCATTGGACAAGCTGAACCAGCTGAATTATCTGATAAACCTATACTGACATCAGTAACTATTGTACTTCCAGCAGTAGTTTGAAAGTCTAAATTGTAGTATCCTGAAGAAGACACAGTAAATGACCAATATGCTACCGACAATGCTCCTGCAGGAACCGTAGGTGGAATATATTCAACATCATTGATCCATAATGGATCAATTGATATAACCTGTGTTGCAGGAAATACTGATAAAGGTGTTGGTGCACCTTCAGCGGTCAAGCACAATTCGTCTTGTCCATACGACACAACAGATATTGCAACAAATAATAAACTAAGAATGAGTGATCTCATGCTATGAAATTTGATTTTAGTAAAAAGTAAATAGTAGAATACTCTACAATATATTTCAATTGTAAATGGGTGAGCCGCCTGTCTGAAACAAAGAATGGGGGAATTATCCCTTGTTTATAAAAATTCGTAAGCTCAAATGTAGAAAATAGTTTGCATAAATTGCAATCAACTGTAAGCTAATAGTCAATTACATAAGACAAATTCAAGAATTTTAATATTAATGATTGAATAACTTAAAAATACGCAATATTATTCTTCAATCCACTCTTTAAACTACCCTTAAACAAATAAAATTTATTATAAAATAACATATTTTATTTTTCATAATTTATCTTTCGCGAAATTTTATTTATTTCTTTTAAACCAAATTTTCTTACTCACTAACTATACTTACATTTGGAGTCCATAAATAACCTTCAAGCTTTTATTGATCACTTTTCATTCTCATTATGAAGTACATATTCACTATTTTGTTTTCAATACTTTCATTCTTAAGTTTTTCTCAAGACTATAAATATATGATGGACGATAGGTCATACAATGTCTATGAAGTTGCAGAAGAAGCTGAAAAATATTTTTCAACAATTGATAGATTTGCCAAAGGCTCTGGATGGATGGGATACCAAAGATGGCTCAATCGAGTTGAGGCTATTTATTACCCAAGTGGAGATAGGATGACAGATGATCCAAGAAAGATAGAAAGATCATATGAATCTCTTAAAAAGCAGTACCCCTCAGCCGAATTAAGAAGTGACGAACAGGGATGGGTAGATTTGGGACCATACACAGCAAGT
Organism: uncultured Saprospirales bacterium; assembly: GCA_963975265.1. Lineage (GTDB taxonomy): Bacteria > Bacteroidota > Bacteroidia > Chitinophagales > Saprospiraceae > CAJXUU01. Next base: position 19,256 of record CAXBGT010000051.1, on the reverse strand, counting down.
AATATATCCGATCACTATTCTCCAGGAATTGGGAGGGTAGAACATGTGTGGGTAGAACCAACCACCAAACAAACCATGTATCTCTCTTCCCGAAGTGGAGGTTTCTGGCGAAGTTTTGATGGAGGTACTTCTTGGGAGAACACCACAGATGATCTTACATCTTCTGGTGTGGATGTATTCTCCGTGAATCCTACCAACATCAATGACATACTTATCAATGTACGAAATGCAAGAAATGGAGTTACAATGGGTATTTATAGATCTCTCGATAGTGGAGCTACATGGACCATTACAGCTTTTAATCCTGATGATATAGGAATAGGTGGATTAGGAACCAACGAAAGGGTATTTGACGTAAAGTTCAGCCCCCATAATAGCAATCATATATATATTGCAGCCAGTGGTTTTCTTTACAGATCAACTGATAATTTTGCTACTGTTGAATCTGTAAGCGACAATAGCTATGCAAGTATAGAGTTTCATCAAACTGATCCAGACATTATTTTTGCACCAAGAGAATATTATTGGAACAGAAACGAGATATGGAGCTCTTCAGATGGCGGTGATAATTGGAATCTTCTTCATGATATCGACGATAATAATTATAGAACATTTATAGTTGCAACCACTCCAGCAGACGATGACCTTGTTTTATTCTCTTCAAGTACAAACATTTGGAAATCTATAGATAATGGTACGACAATAGACATTATCCCAGGATCTGATGGCAATGGAAGCGACTTCGAGGTCAGTCCAACCAATCCTGACATAATGATCAATGGAGGTATCAATATAAGGATGTCATATGATGGTGGCGAAACGTGGGACGATGTAACTGATTGGTATTGGCCAGGTGGTGGAACTCCACCAAATGACTATGTACATGCTGATATACGATATGCAAGTTTTGCTGGAGGAGATATTTATTGCGGAACTGATGGTTATATGGTTAAAAGTCCAGACAATGGCGTGACTTGGTCTATATTAAGCAATGGAACAAGCATAAGAGAATACTATAAATTGGGTGTATCACAAAGTCACAATGATGTCGTCGTTTGTGGTTCTCAAGACAACGGTACAAGCATATATAAAGGACAAGAAAACAAATGGTTAGAATGGATAGGTGCAGATGGCATGGAATGCTTAGTACATCCACTAGATTATAATTTGATGGTTGGCAGCATCCAAAATGGGAATAAAAGAAGGTCTACTACAGGTGGTTATAATTCTCAAGGGATCAATAATCATCCTAATATTGGAAGTTTGCAGTGGGAGGCTCCTTTACTTTATGATCCTTTGGATCACTTGAGTCTATTTACAGTTGGTCAAACACTTCATATAAGTTCAGATTTTGGAAGTTCTTGGAAAGCATTGCATGATTTTGGAGAAGGAGCTTTTCAACATTTAGCTAAGTCAGAAAATGGTCAAGCTATAATTCTTGCTTCGAAGAATGAAAAACTTTATAGATCAATGGATGAAGGTACATCCTTTGTTCAAGTAGGAAATGGAAGTCTGCCTAATAGTGGAATACAAGATATTGCCTTCGATCCTACTGATGATGATAATGTAGTGGTGGTGTATGGCCATCATCAGGATGATATTCCCAGGATATTTAGATCGACCGATGGAGGAATAATCTGGGATAACATAACGCACAATTTGAATGCAATGCCTATTAGAACTGTAGTGATAGATCATACAGCTGATAAGAACATCTATCTAGGTGCTGAAATAGGAATATACAAAATGCCATGGAACAATAATGTATATGAACTATGGAGTGATAATATGCCAACCACAACAATTGAGGAATTAGAAATTGTTTATGGGTCAAATATGTTAAAAGCAGCAACGTGGGGCCGAGGACTTTGGGAAAGATGTCTTGATGGAAGAGATGGGTTTCCAAAAATCACCAAAGTAGAAGCCAGCGTGAAGCCCAGTGATACAAGACCTACAAATATTGAGAATGTTAGCATTGCTATTGACATTGATAACATTGAAGATGTCTCATCTGCTTATCTCAACTACTCTCTTAATAATCTAGATCTTGATGAAACGATCTCAATGTCCAGATTTAATAAAGAACAATACAAACTTGACGATTACCTGCCTCTAGGAAGTGCTAATGATAAATTATACTTCAAAGTATATGCAATAAATACAAGTGGAGACACCACTGAGACGTATAGATATATGTATACATTGAGAGAAGATATTGGTATATGCTCGGCTGCAGGAGCTTCTAATACAACTTCAGATTATGTAAATCTGGTTTCCATGGCAGGGGTCACAAAAAATAGTGGCAAAGACAGCTATGCAGATTTCACAAGTACAATCTTTGAATTAGAACAATTCGGCGAATATGAATTAGAAGTAGGATTATATTTCCATTGGGAACCTGATACTGTATATGCATTTATAGATTGGAACAGCTCAAACACTTTTGAAGAAGATGAGTACTATTACTTTACAATGTTAGACACTAATCATATTGCGTTTTCTCAGATAGATGTACCTGAACATGCAGTAGTTGGAAGCACAGTAAGAATGAGAGTCAGAAGTCAATATTGGAATAGTGCACCCGACCCATGTGGAACAGCAACAGGTGAGGTAGAGGATTATTCTATATTGATATTAGATGGTTGTGCTTCGAACAAAGAAGTCAATAATTTAAACGACTTTGGAGCTGGATCTCTTAGACACCTCATTGAAAACACTTGTAATGGAGACACTATCTACATAGCAGATTTTCTCCTTGATGATACTTTGCATATATACAATGAAGAAATAGCTATCTCTTCTGACCTAACTATTGTTGGTTTGTCCAACTATGGATTTATACTTTCAGGAAATGGAGAAAGAAGAGTGTTCAAAATTGAACCTAACACCACTTTAAGCCTTCTCGACCTCAAGTTTATAGATGGCCAGGAAACATTAAATGGAGGAGCTATCCACAACTTGGGAGACTTGATATTGACAAATGTAGAATTTCAAAACAATAAGGAAGAGAATGAGGACAAAGCACTATCAAATAACGGTACAGTCACTGTAAAGTCCGGCACAACAAATGTGAAAGAATAGATGTTTACCTTATAATTTCATTCCTTTTAAATATTAATAATGGTTATGGTTATTCTTTCGATTCTACTTTCTATATCTAGTGAACCTGCACCAAAAGCTAAGAATGTTCTTGGCACTGAACTTCAATCTTGCTGCATAGATCCAATAACCGGATATTACCGAGATGGATACTGTAATACTGGAGTTAATGATTATGGTGTACATACGGTGTGCGCTATTATGACTCAAGAATTCTTAGCATATACATCTTCTTGTGGTAATGATCTAAGCACACCAAAACCAGCATATGGATTTCCTGGGCTAAAACCTGGAGATGGATGGTGCTTATGTGCAAGCAGGTGGAAAGAAGCAATGGATAAAGGTATAGCCCCTAGTGTTATATTAGAAGGTTGCCATGAGAAATCACTCAATGTAGTATCTCTTGAAGATCTTCAAAAGCATGAATATAAAAATGTAGACTTCTAGTACTTAGCTGATTTCCCTGTTCCTGATGAATTCAAAATAAAAGTCCTAAGATCATCGTTAGCTGTTTTTAGATCTTCTCTTCTTAGATACATCATATGACCACTTCTATATCCTTTGAAACTTAACCTATCTTTCATCCTACCACTTGGGTCGAGGTTCCACATCGTATATTTTGCATTAAAATATGTAGTAGCTCCATCGTAATATCCTGATTGAAACATAACATTCAAGTATGGATTCTGGGCCATTGCTTGACGAAGGTCATCCCTTGTATTGTCATTTCTTCTATCCCACGGATGTACATCTCCAAACATGGCATATGGAATATCTGTCTTAAAATTTAAGTGCTCTCTGATATAAAAATTGATGGCAGGAGTAAATGAATGTAACCAAGATTTCAGCTCTGCATTATAATCAGGTCGAGTACCTGCATTGGACTTATCCAGACCTAAATACCTAGAATCTAAACGGCCTACTGTTTGACCACTTTCGTCTCTTAGAAGTTCTTTCCAAAAGAAACTAGGAGGGATATCTAAGTTGTGTTGTAAAATTGATTTTTCAGACAATGTAGAATAATAGGACATCTTGCTTGCTACTGCAGATCTTTCCTCATCCGAGATAAAACCACCTTTAGCTAGAGCCGGCATGAGCGTATTTATTGTAAAATCTTCTACTTCTGGTAAAATATCTAGTAAATCTTTAGATTGAAGTTCTGAAGGTAGTAATTTATGGTGCCAAGCCGCAGCTGCCATGTAGGGCAAATTTAGGGCAGAAGAAATAGCATTATCAGCACCATAAGATTTATAATCTGCAGGAGAGACCATGATTACGCCATTCAGATACATCCACTGTTGGTCTTGTAAGGCAAGGGCTAACCCTGCCACTCTTGTTCCTCCATAGCTTTCACCTATTATGTATTTAGGTGATAACCATCTGTTATTTCTTGTTACGAAAGTATTAAGCCATTTTGCTAAGTATTTTATATCAGCATTAATACCAAAGAACTGTTGCCTCTCTGCTGTTTTACCATCGTTTTCTATCAATCTAGAGTAGCCTGTATTCACTGGATTAACAAATACAATATCAGCAACATCTAGGATAGAATATGGATTTTCTTGTACACCATAAGGTTGCACCGGGTATCCCTCTTCATCTATCTTCAATACTTTAGGTCCCGTATAAGCAACGTGCATCCAAACAGATGCTGATCCTGGACCACCATTAAACGAAATAACTAAAGGTCGATCACCATTATCACCTGGAAGGTCTCTTTTATAATATGTATAAAATAAGGAAGCAATCGGTATACCATCTGCAGACCATAAAGGTTGTGTTCCTGTTTGAGCAGTATATTTTATTGCCTTTCCATTAATAGTGGCTGTATGTTTGGTTTCGACAACAGTATCAGATGGTATTGTCAATTTTTGAGCTCCTAGATGGTTTAATCCAAAGAAAAATAGAAGCATTATTATTTTATACATTTTCATATACATACAATTTTGGTGTAAAATATGAAAAAATGTCTAGATCTGTAATATACATATTTTGGAAATCCCCATTCTGAAATTTTCGAAATCGTTATTTTTACTACTTTTGCCAAATGTTGGAATGGTTAAGGCGATTATTTGCTTTTAATAAGGAAGAAGAAATGGAAGACCCTATGAAGTACCTCGTAGCAGGCTTAGGAAATATTGGTGGTGAATATCATAATACTAGACATAATATTGGTTTTGATGTAGTTGATTACCTTGCTGATCAGCATGAAGGAAAATGGAAAACAGACACATTAGGTGATGTCTGTGAAATCAAGCATAAAGGAAGAACGATTGTCCTTCTCAAGCCTTCTACATTTATGAATCGCAGTGGAAAAGCTGTAAATTATTGGATGACTAAGAAGAAGATCGAAAAAGAGAATCTTCTTGTTATAGTCGATGATCTTCATCTTGAGTTGGGTAAACTTAGACTTAGAGGCAAAGGCAGTGACGGGGGACACAATGGTTTAAGAGACATACAACAAGTATTGGGAGGCAGCAATTACCCAAGATTAAAATTTGGAATTGGAAATAACTTTCATTCTGGCCAACAAGTTGATTTTGTACTCGGGAAATGGACCAATGAAGAACAAGACAAACTTCAGAAAGTGATAAAAAAGGCAGCAGATGCGACAAAAAGTTTTGCGACAATAGGCATCAAGTTTACAATGGAGCAATTTAATAGATGATGAAGTAAGTTAAAACTCATTGGAATTGAAATTAAGGTAGCCGATGAGTCTGTCATATCTTCCTCCTGGAACTTGAAGATAAACCAGGACTTGATACATGTTTTCAGCATCTGCCCAACTTCCTTCAATTGGTGCTGGGTCTAATTTCCCATCAACATCAACTGCATAAAAAAAATCGTAGAATCCCTGCTTTAGTTGTATTTCAGCTACATATACTTCTCGATCTTCATAATATCTCATTCGATACATTTCGTCTGGTTTCCAGTCTGTAAATCTACCAGCTACATATACTTCTTCTTCTAATTTGGGTGTTTGTAAAGTAAATATCACATTTGCATAGTCGCCACCTACCCTAGCATTACCTTGGTCTTTGTTTTGAATAACAAATTGACCATTTGCGTCGGGAACAGTTGTATAATATGAGTCTCTTCTCGATTTACCTAAATCAAGCAAAACATTTGTACCGTAATCGTTTAAATCTATTGATTTGACACCATTTGAGGTATAATCCAAAGTGCGAATATCTATAGGCCGAAATTCTTTGTAAGCGGGGAATGATACTTTTCCAGTGTTATCAATTGTCATTTTATCCCCAACTGTGAATTTGGGATTCAGATTATCTATAGCACTGTCCCATCTATAGTTTTGAATAATAGTCACATAAACATTATTTCTAGGGTCAATAATAGGAAAGTCCTTATTGTTTACAAAGAGGTCAAATTCATGGTGTGTACGGAGTTTGGAAACATCAAGTGGTCGACGCCCATTTTGAATCACATTAACTTGCTTGTCCACCACCATAAACCTTCGTGAAATAACCGGAATACGGTAATCCAAGTCCATGCCTTCATACACAATAAGTAAATAATTTCCAGAGATTGTCCATGACAAATCACGATTAGGTAAAGGGAGTCGATAGTTGATATAAGGGACAAATGTATTCACCGAGAATGCGGAATCATCTATTTCTTCATCTTGAAATCCATCAATATATTCTAGTCGCTCCATGTCAGTAAAAGCAGTCCAATCTTTGTTACAATGAACGATCTCATACGAAAATTCCTTTTGTACATTTTCCAAGTCATCAAATGACAGAAGTAAATTTTGACGATTTCCTAGGTAAACTATTGGTGGTTCCAATGGATTGCCACTTGGATAAAAAGAAACAGACTTTATATTGGTCACATATACGTAGTCTTCGAGAATAATGTCTTCGTACTGTGCATTAGAACTGCTCACAGTAAAAACAGAAAGTAGAAAGCAATATAAAAATAATTTCATTTTCAAAATTTCATTTAAAAACGGTAATTTACGATTACCGCTATATAAACTGACTAAGTAGTTGAAAGTATTGTTAAAATTTTGCAAAAATTTTGAAGATCATAAAAATTGGTGCGCTAAGAGAAATATTAACAATGAGTTTCATCAAGGCCATCGTATCCAAATTTGACTAAATTATAATATTTTGAAAATAGGTTTGAGAATACAACTGCCCGGTTTCTTCTTAAGTCAGCATAAATATCAGTATTAAGTTTATGTAATGGTAGTAAGTATAAGTCTAATTATAGTTGAACTTGGAAATAAAATCACCTCTTTCCAGAAGTCCTGTTAGACTCCAAGTTTTGAATTTTACTAGATTTTCAATAGAAACCAATTTAACCTTCTAACTTAAAAACAGGGATATAGATCGTCTACTACTTTATTGTTTCAGTTTTACACATCAAAGCATTAAAAGTAAAAAAGATCCTAACTTATGACCACCCCACCTCAAGCGGGTGGAGCATTAGCCAAAATTTTTCCAACCTAAAGGTCGGAAATCGGATCTTTTTTGTGATAAGGCGCTTTTATGCAAAAACATCTTTTTTATGACCCCGACGCAAGCATCGGAGAATTTAAGTATTAAAAGGAGTAATCCCATACTTGAAATTACTCCTCTTGTTATATTTTCACTTTTTATCTACAGCAATTGGTCATCTAAGACTTCTGAATTCCCAACTCCCGCTTCATTCTTTGGGTCCGGCCCATATTGATTTGGTCCTACATCACCTGGAGTTACTGCAAGAAATAGATTATAAAATGGAATTAACATAAACCATCCGCTCTTGCCAACATCATGCATCCTTCTACAAGCAGCAGCAATACTTGGGATTATTAATCCAAAGGTAACTGCCAAAGAGATTATGCTTAGCCCAAGCATTCCATCAAAAAATCCAGCTACAAAGGATGCTATCAATGTAAATAAATAAAAGTACCAGTATTCAGATCTTCTTGCCCTCCCTTCGAACGTAGCATATAATCTCAAGCACTTAGTTACGTAATCAATCATAATTATTATTTGTTAGTTAGTTAAATGAATTGCTGAGTATAAATATATGAAATTTAATCATATTGCAAAATCAAACTTTAACATTTGCCCAAGTAACTTCTGCTTAATTATCAAGTCATAGAATTAATAATCATATTTGCCCGAAATATTTATAAAGAAAAAAATCTAGCATGAAAAAGATATATCTATTCTTGTTGCCTCTATTTTTAGTTGCTTGTGATCCAGCAGATCTGCAACGTGCTATGGACACACTCAATAGTGTAACTAACACAGATATAGCCAACGGACTTAAACAGGCTCTCAACTTTGGTGTAGATGACAGTGTCAAATTTTTATCCAGAGAAAACGGATACTATGCTTCTGCGTATAAAATACTACTCCCAGAAGAAGCAAGGAAAGTAACTGATAAACTAAAATTCATTCCAGGCTTTCAAAATGTGGAAGAAGAGCTTATAAAAAGACTGAACAAAGGAGCTGAAGATGCAGCTTCAAAAGCTGGTCCTATTTTCTTCAGTGCTATAAAAAGTATGTCATTCGATGACGCAATGAATATTTTGATGGGCCCAAAAGATGCAGCTACAACTTATCTTAACAACAAGACATACACCGGGCTGTATTCTGAATTCAGTCCAATAATAGATCAATCTCTTGAAAAATTTAATGTGCAAGATTATTGGGCACAAGCTGTCAATCAGTACAATAAAATTCCGTTCATTACTAAGGTAAATCCTGACCTTAAAGATTATGTTGCTACTGAAGCTCTGAAAGGGTTATTTAGTCTTGTGGCTAAGAAAGAATTGGGCATTAGAGAAGATGTTTCTCAAAGAACAACTGACTTATTGAAGAAAGTATTTGCTAAGCAGGACTCTTAAGGGATTGCATAGAATGGTGAGATTATTGGGTATTCAGGTAGGTTCATTAATGATACAAAGCATGAGCGTTTATGCTTATTAATTTATGAAGTCTCGCTCCCATAGAGTGACATTACCTACTGCATCTTCTACTCTTAGCTTAATTGTATGACCTCCGGATTGGATCTCACTTAATGGTACAATAAGAATATTCCCTAGGGCTTTAAGAGAAGCTACTACCCATTCCCCATCTATATAAACATCGTATTTGATTTCACTTGCATATCCTATCGCTTCATAATTATCATAAATTGCGAATCTAAAATAGGGCTTACCTACTGCATTGCTTAAAAAACTGGCAACATCAATTGTAGGTGCTATAGTGTCATGCACTACAGAATACTCCCCAAATGCCCCAATTCTTACTCTTAGACTGTCATTTTCAATATGGCCTCCATAAGAGGATTTACCCTCATACAATAGGACTACTTTATCGTATAAAGAAGTATCTGTCAATCCATTCAATGGAATACTAACCACAGGATAACTAAATAATGGTTGTGTATTATCATTAATGTTAAATGCTATTTTTTCATCTAATATTTTCTCTTCGTAACTGATATAAGTGTTCTTATCAAATGCATTTTTGGGGAAAAAGAAATTGCAGGACCCTAATTTTATTTTAGCGGACTCTCCTTGCCTAAGATATTTTTGGAATGTAGGGTTAACTATTTCACCCTCTTTGGCTTCTCTTCGTTTTAAAAAACAATGATAACTTGTAGTATTTCCTTTGTAGTCTTTTATCAAGAATTCTACTTTTCTTGACTTGTCTTTGAACAGTTTTATTTCTCCCATATTTTTCACCTCAAAATAAAACTCAAGTTCATTTCCTGGTGATATATAGCACTTTGTAAGCGTCCTATTATTAGCTTTTTTTTCTCCATAATCAACATGAGAATTAATATATTTACTATGGTGAAACCCAACCCTATCCATTACATGTCGATAATACACAGTATCATCTACCCTCATTTCAATACTGTAGATTCCATTTTTATTAGACGCCCCATCCATGAGATCGAACGTCTGAATTGCAAAACCAGCTCTCCATGCAGGCACTTCAAAAGTTACAGGTGCAGTAATAGATTCTGGAGTGACAGACTGTGACCGAGACCAAATTTTCTGATGTTCATTATTCAATCCATGAGCCTCGACCGCAAACAGCAATGGTGGTCTTGTATCTTCAGGTCCAATATCATGCAAATAAGGATTTTCTGGCACTTCATTTTCTGTTTTCCTAATCTCAAAATGCAAATGAGGCCCATATGACCTGCCAGTATTACCCATGATCCCAATAGGCTCACCTTGATCAAAAGTGAAATCTCCTTTTTCTGGGTAGATATCTATTTCGTAGGATTTATTATGAAGCTGCCTTTCCGTTATAAATGATTGCATTTTAGGTGCAAACTGTTGTAAATGGGCATAGACGGAGGTGAATCCGTTTGGGTGGTCAATATACAGTACTTGGCCATACCCTCCTCTTTGGATTTTTATTCTAGAAACAAACCCTGATAGCGTTGCTCTAATAGTATCACCTTCATCGCCTCGGCTGCTTTTGATATCTATACCAGCATGAAAGTGATTCGCTCTTAATTCTCCAAACGAACCAGCCAGCTTAATCTTATGATCGACGGGAGACATAAATACCTCATTGAATGACAGTGAATCCTGTCCATAAATCATTGTAGGTAGAAATATTCCCATAGATAAAAATAGCAACCCCTTGAACCAATTTCTTTTTTGACAACGTTTATTATCTCTATTTCTCAATGCTCTTTCTATTAATGTATTCTTTAAAATCAGAATCAATTTTGCTACTTATCCTATGTAATCGTTCAAAAACAGATTCGTCGATAAATTGCTCTTCTTCATTAGAATGATCGTCTAGCATAAATAATTCTTGAGCGCGTTGCATCATTTTAATTTTCACTTGATTCTTAATCCATTTCTGATCTTGTTGAATTCTATTTTGCTCAAAGTACCCTTGAGAACGACTAAGAGAGAAGAATTTATCAACATGTGACCATACGTCTCCAATTCGTTCTTTTTTCAAAGATGAACATAGCGTTACAGGCACATTCCATCCATCCAAATCATGATGAAATAACCTAACTGCAGATGCAAAGTCTTTTTTGCTTTTTTCAGCAATCAATTTACTATCCCCATCATATTTATTGATCACTAAAAGGTCTGCCAATTCTACGACTCCTCTTTTTATTCCTTGTACTCCATCACCACCACCAGGTAACAGCAATAATAAATAAAGATCCACCAAATCAGCCAACTCTGTTTCAGACTGGCCAACTCCTACTGATTCAACTAAAATTATCTCATATCCAGCAGCTTCACAGAGCGCAATTGATTCCTTAGTAGCTCTAGCAACACCACCTAAAATATTAGCAGATGCGGTGGGCCGTACAAATGCATTCTTATCTAAAGAAAGAGTAGACATTCTGGTTTTATCACCTAAGATACTTCCTTGACTTTTTGTGCTACTAGGATCTACGGCCAATACAGCAACTCTTTTTCCCAACGATGTGAGCATAGACCCTAGTGCTTCGATAAATGTACTTTTCCCCGCCCCAGGACTACCAGTTATGCCTATTCTTATTGAATTTGAATTTGAAGAAGTATTGATCGCATTCAATATTTCATCACCAATATTTCTTTGTGATATGTTTTTACTTTCTATTAAGGTTAGTACTTCACTTAATATAAATCTATCACTAATTTTTAGACCATCTAGATACTCTTCTACAGAGCGCAGTGCTTTTGATTTCAGTTTCAGATTAGGGTTGATTCCTTTGCCCATAATTACAGTAAGTCTCTTTCAGTCATAAAAGTACCCTAATACCATTGACGTTCATAATTGTCACAGTTTTAATTTTATTCTTCCCAATAGAGGGGAAATAAAAAATTCTACTATTTTGGAACAAAATATCTTCCACAAGCGCCTTTTATTGACCCTGACGTAAGCATCGAGAAATGTATAGGGTAGCAAAAATCCTCAATTTAAACTATCCCCCCGGCAAACAAAATGGAGCATTCGCCAAAATTAATTCGACTTAAAAATTGCAAACCGTATTTGTTTTGGGAAAAGCGATTTTTCAAAACATTTGTGACCCCTGCTTAAGCATCGAGGAGTTCACAGATTAAAACCATAATTGGAATAAATGGTATTACCCCAGGACAAGCCATGGACCTAAAAAAACTCGATGGAGTTAGTAAAAAAGATCCTAATTTTGACTATCCCACCGCAAGCGGATGGAGCAATTCCCAAAATATTTCCAACCTATAAGGTCGGAAATCGGATCTTTTTGTGATAAGGCGTTTTTATGCAAAAACATCTTCTTTATGACCCCGACGCAAGCATCGGAGAATTTAAATATTAAACCTGATACCCCGCGAAAAGTGGGATTAGTTCAACTATCTATTTTGATTGCGCAGCTTCGCTACTTTTCAAAACAGGGTTTCACTAATAAAACCTGAATAGACTCTTAAAAAGTATCTCGAAATTCTTAATTAAGTACTAAAGATAGAGTTTTGAGTTATAAAGTGCTGGCTACTAACGTAATTGAGGTAATAATCTAATGGATTAAGAAAAGGTGGTCGGACATTATTTATTCACATAATTAATGCTTCTCTCTTATTTCCGACCACCGTTTTTCCTTTTTTTGGGGGTTTAAGAAACTAAAGTTTCATGCAGTCTCTTAATTCTACACCAATTCGTTTTTTATTCCTCCAGAAAGTAAAAATACAATAGATTTCGTGCCATTATTGTTAATGATTTGTTGTCGGTCAGATTCATTCCAAAATGAATCAAAATGTTACAATTCTATTAATGCGTCTTGTTTTCACCACAAAAACACTTTAATTACGTATTATAGAGGAAAGATTATAGCTAGTTAGGTAGTAGTCGACCGATTTCAAGCTATTGAATTTTTTTGAATTTTATACAAGCACAACAGAACACGAAACTTTTCGGTTATAATAATCGTATATTATAAAGTAAAGAAGGAGATAAAATGAGAATATTACTTATACTGATTTTTGGATCAAGCACAATAGGGATGTGGGCTCAAACAGATGTTATAAAACTATCTAATCCTTCTTTTGAGGATACACCTCGTCAAGGTGGACTCACCGAAGGAATAAAAGGATGGTATGATTGCGGCATTATTAACTTCCCAGAGGAAACTGCACCAGACATACATCCGAGAAATTTTTGGTCTAACACCAAACAAGCTTCCCATGGTGAAACATACCTTGGTATGGTGGTAAGAGATAATGAAACATGGGAATCTGTCTCTCAGAAAATGTCATCTCCTATGCAAGCTGGACAGTGTTATAGTTTTAGCATGAAATTATCACGTTCAAAAAAGTACTTAAGTGGTTCAAGACTTGCTCTAGAGACCAATGGTGATCAAGGGCGAAATTTTAGCTACACGACTCCTACTGTTGTTAGGATTTGGGGAGGTTCTGGGTATTGTAACACGAGAGAATTACTTGCAGAAACTGTTCCAGTAAGACATTCTGAATGGAAAACTTATCCTTTTAAATTATCCCCGTCTTTAAATCATAAATCTATCACAATTGAGGCATATTATAAGGTGCCTGTGTTAATTCCATATAACGGTCACGTATTGATCGACAACTGTTCCGATATTATAGAAATAAGCTGCAGTGAAGAAATAATAGCACAAGTGGAAGAACCAAAATCGAATATTCCTCCACATAAAAGGTTTAAGAAAAAGAAAAAATTTAATAAAGAGGAATCAGATGATCGATCAACAGTTGCATCTAAAGAATCTTCTAAACCTAAGATCATGAATCTAGATAGATCTAAGTTGAAGAAAGATCAGACGATTGAGATAAAAAATCTATATTTCAAATCAGATGTGACTTCGATCAATTCTAATTCATATGAAGTACTAAATGAAATATATGATTTCTTGTACAAAAACGATGATATAATAATAGAGATAGGGGGCCACACAAACAACCAACCAGAGCATGTTTATTGTGATAGTTTGTCAGAAAAAAGAGCAAAAGAAGTGGCCATATATCTTGTAGATAAAGGAATCGCTGGAGATAGAATATATTATAAAGGGTACGGAAAACGTAAGTCAATAGCATCAAATCTATCACATGAAGGAAGAATGAAAAATCAGCGTGTAGAGATCAAAATTTTGAGTATCTGATAATTTGAACTATTCAAAAATATTAAGCCTCTTTACTTTAGCAGGACTGTACTTTCTTGCTTCTTTTCAGTATAATAAGATGCTAAATACGACTGAATCAAATTTTGATTGCGCCATGCAAAACACAAGCTTCTTAGACGGAGAGGTATTACATTATAAGGCTTATTACAATTGGAAGATAATTTGGATTCCTGCAGGAGAAGTTAAATTTACCATTGCTGAAGATAGTATAGAATATAAATATATTGTACGAGGTAGAAGCTTCAGTTCCTACGATAATTTCTTCAGAGTCAACGACTACTATTCAAGTACTGTGGACAAGCAGACTATGCTCCCTAAATCTTTTGTCCGTCATATCGAAGAAGGTGACTACAGAAAATTTGACAGCTTGACATTTGACCATAAAAATCTTGTCGCGTATAGCGTCAATGGTAAAAGCAAAGAAACAGCAAAGGCAAAAACATTTCCCATTGATTCTTGTACGTTAGATCTACTTTCTGTGATGTACAATCTTCGAAATCTTAATACCTCTAATTACACTCCAGGCGAATCGCTTGACATCTCTATGTTTCTAGATGAAGAAGTATACCCTATCCATGTAGTTTATGATAAAAAAGAGCATAAAAAGATACGAGATCTTGGCAAATTCAATACGCTACTCATCCATCCAGAACTCGTTGTAGGCAATATATTCAAGAAAGGCGATAAGATGAGTATCTGGGTTTCTGATGATAACAATAAAGTCCCTTTGATGATCGAATCTCCGATTAGTGTTGGTTCTGTAAAAGCAGTTCTTCAATCATATTCTGGATTGAGATATGATGGAGAATTGTAAAAACATGCCCGTTGTTTCGACGATTTTTTAAATATTAGGCTATAACGGCAATTTGGTATTTCGTTTATCATCAAAAAAACCATTCCCTCGCATCAATTGCGTACTTTTGTAGCTTAAATAGAATATAATGTCGCACGTAGTAGCAATAGTAGGAAGACCGAATGTTGGCAAATCAACTCTTTTCAACAGATTGATAGGAGAGAGAAAAGCCATCATCGATAATATAAGTGGTGTCACAAGAGATAGAATTTATGGATGGAGTGATTGGAATGGAAAGAACTTTACGGTTGTAGACACAGGGGGATTTGTCCACGGATCAGATGACATATTCGAAGCCGCTATCCGATCTCAAGTCACAATTGCAATCGAAGAAGCAGAAGTCATCATATTTATGGTGGACGTAACAACCGGGATCACTGATCTAGATGAAGAAGTCGCAAACATGTTGCGTAAGTCAAATAAAAAAGTTTTTGTTGCTGTCAATAAAGTAGACAATAATAAACGTCAGATGTTGGCAAATGAATTCTGGAGTCTCGGATTTGAAAATACATTCTTTTTATCATCCATCTCTGGCAGTGGAACAGGTGAAATATTGGACGCCATTGTAGAAATTCTCCCACCTGAAGAAAGCGGTGACACAGAAGAAGGAATCCCAAAACTAGCAATAGTAGGTCAACCCAATGTGGGTAAATCGTCCATGACAAATGCATTACTTGGAGAAGACAGAAACATCGTAACTAACATACCTGGTACAACTAGAGATTCTATCTACACAAAGTATAATAAGTTTGGTCATGAATTCTACTTGATCGATACGGCTGGTATTCGAAAGAAGAGTAAAGTCCATGAAGATCTAGAATTCTATTCAGTGATACGTGCCGTAAAGGCAATCGAAGAAGCTGATATTTGTCTCTTAATGTTGGATGCACAAGATGGCCTAGAGTCTCAAGATCTTAGTATTCTAGGACTAATCCAAAGAAGAAACAAAGGTCTAGTGATCCTAGTTAACAAATGGGACCTAGTAGACAAAGAAACAAATACGGCAAGAGACTTCGAACTCAAATTGAAAGAAAAAATTGCTCCTTTTAATGATGTACCTGTTATATTTACTTCGGTTCTTGAAAAACAAAGGATATTCAAAGCAATAGAGGCTGCAATCGAAGTTAATAAAAACCGAACTCAGAAAATAAAGACTTCGGAACTGAATGACTATATCCAGGAAGTGATGGAACGAACTCCGCCACCAGCACACAGAGGTAAGTTTATCAAAATCAAGTATGTGACTCAATTACCACTTTACTATCCTGCATTTGCTTTCTTTTGTAATCATCCAAAACATGTAAAAGAATCATACAAAAACTTCTTAGAGAATAAAATGAGAGAGAAGTATGATTTTAAAGGAGTACCGATTAGTATATTTTTTAGAGAAAAATAAGCTTGATAAATGAATATTATTGAGACTAAGTTTGCAGATCTTCTTGTAATCGAACCGAAAATATGGGGAGATGATAGAGGGTACTTTTTTGAGTCTTTTAAAAAAGAATGGCTGTTAAATAATGGAGTGGAGATTGATTGGACTCAGGATAATGAAGCGTTTTCTGAGAGAGGAGTTTTACGCGGACTTCACTATCAATTAAAACCAAAAGCACAATCGAAATTAGTCAGAGTGGCACAAGGAGAGGTCTTAGATGTAGTTGTGGACATAAGGCCTAATTCTGATACTTTTGGTAGATCATTTTCTATCATACTAAGTGGCACTAATAAAAAGCAATTACTTATCCCTCACGGATTTGCACATGGTTACGTCGTACTAAGTGAGACAGCTTTATTTCTATATAAGGTTGACAATCCATATTCCCAAGAACTGGAAGGCGGAATAAAATTTGATGATCCAAAGCTTAATATTGATTGGATATTGCCCGCTGGAGAACTAAAATTATCTGAAAAAGATAAATTACAGCCTGCATTTGATAATCACAATCCATTTGTGAAATGAAAAAAGATAAGATAACAGTATTAATTACAGGTGCAAATGGTCAATTGGGTCAATCTTTCCGTAAGATCGCAAACCAATTTGATCGTTTTAATTTTCATTTTTATGGTCTCAAGGAATTAGATATTACGGACGGTGCGGCCATCAATAAAGAAGTAGACGATATTAATCCAGACGTCTTTATCAATTGTGCTGCGTATACCAATGTTGATGAAGCGGAAGATCATGAAGAGATAAACTGGAATGTAAATGTAATAGCAACACACAACATAGCTCGAATTTGTAAAAAGAATAATATACTTCTATTTCATTATTCTTCTGACTATGTATACCATAGCATTGAAGGAGTAAAAATGGATGAACAAACTCTTACTACGCCTCAAAGTAAATACGCAGCTTCAAAGTTAAGAAGTGAAGAGGTTATAGATGCAACTTCGCCAAGTGCTGTCATAATGCGCACATCATGGGTCTACTCCGAGTTCGGAAACAACTTCCTTAAAACAATGCTATCTCTTGGAAAGAAAGGAAAGGATATAAAAGTGGTTAACGATCAGATAGGAGCACCTACTTTTGCGACAGACATAGCAATATCTACATTAAAAATAATCCAACAAATAGAAAATAAATCAGTACAATTAAAAAATCCACTGATTGTTAACTATGCAGGCGAAGGCCAAACGAACTGGCATGATTACGCAGCTTATATTTTCAAATGTGTGAATACTGAAGTAAATTTAACTGGCATACCTACTGAAGAATATCCAACAAAAGCTTCAAGGCCAAAGTGGAGTGTTATGGATATGACACTGATAAAATCAACTTTTGGAATCGCACCAAAATACTGGAAAGAATCAGTCAAAGAATGCATTGAAATTCTTACAAAAGAAACTTAATTTCTTTTTTTTGAGTTAATTGGGATTATTAAAGCTGGCTTCAAAACAACTAACAATTCTACTACTATGAAATTATTAAAGAAAATATTAATTGGACTACTTACTTTCATTGTTCTCTTACTTGTACTAGCGTATTTCTCACCTAGAAATATGGAGATGTCAGTTACTGGCAAAGTTGATGCTCCTGCTAATTATGCTTACAATCTTCTCAATGATTTCAAAAATCAAGAAAAGTGGGATCCATGGTTGTCAAAAGATACTTCTATGACTTTTGTATATGGTGACCAAACTCTTGGAGAAGGAGCATACGTTGACTACAAAAGCGATTCTTTTGGTGCTGGAAGAACAACTAGGGTGACTTCAAGTAAAGATTCGCAAATTCTACTCACTACGGAATCAAAAGATATGGGTGGTGCTTCTATGAGCTATGATATGAAAGCAGATGGGAAAGGATCAAAACTTACATGGGGTTTCAAATCTGAGATTGGCTGGCCGATGAACTTGATGAGTTTCATATTTAAATCTAGTATGAAAAAAGACATGAAAGTTGGCATTTCAAATATATCAAAGATAGCCAATGAGAGATGGAAAACTGAGTTATATGATGGCTATACAGTGAACCAAGAAATAAGAGAAAGTATCAATTACGTGATAAGTAGAGATGTCGTGCCATTCGATCAGTCTGATAAATTTTATACGCAGAACCTGCAACCTCTTTTCCTTAAGATCCAAAAAGCAGGTGTTAAAATGGGTGGAAAATCAAGTGCTTTGGTATACAACTATGACTTTGCTAATAATACATTAGATATGGCTACGGCTATTCCAATCGAAGAACTAGTAGCTATAGAAGGAGCAGGGTCTGAAACTTTAGAACAAGGAAAAGTATTGGTAGTCGATTATTATGGGGACAGATTAGGAACTACTCAAGCGCACTTTGCTATCGATGACTACATGAGAGACCGGGGACTATTCAATGAGTACCCTGTAGTTGAAGAATATATAACAGATCCTACAGAGGAAAAAGATCCAAGTAAATGGTTAACGAAGGTTATATATTATTTGTCAGAATGATGAATTGTTGAGTTTTTGATTCTTTGATTTGTTGAGTTTTTGATTTGTTGATTTTGACATTAGATGCTGTTATGAATTGCCAGAATTGTGAATAACTTGTCTTCTTTTGATGGAGGAAAAAGTGTTTCATTTATGAACGCTCAATCCATCATCCTATCAGCAATAAACTTGTAAGTCAGGGGGAATTTGTCGTGATATTTGAGCTGCTACTCCCCTATTACTCTTAATAGTAGTAATAAGTAGTACATCAGTAAAAAAG